>NZ_JAMTCC010000015.1:0-110442 GCF_025370265.1 Shewanella septentrionalis
CTGAGCTAACGACCCATCTGGTGTTGCGCTGATTTATGCACTTTCAGTAAAGTGGAGTGCCGTGAAGGATTAGAACCATTCGACTGATTGGTTAAAAGCCAACTGCCCTAGCTTTATAAAAAAAAGCGACTGAGCCAACCACCTATCTAGGTATTGCGATAAAACTGTTCACTTATTCTGGCATTAACGATGCGAGTGATAAGTGGTGGGTCGTGAAGGATTCGAACCTTCGACCAATTGGTTAAAAGCCAACTGCTCTACCGACTGAGCTAACGACCCATCTAGGTACTGCGATAAAACTGTTCACTTATCCTGGCATTAACGATGCGAGTGATAAGTGGTGGGTCGTGAAGGATTCGAACCTTCGACCAATTGGTTAAAAGCCAACTGCTCTACCGACTGAGCTAACGACCCATTGAACTACTGCCTATCTCGCTAAATACCACTAACTTATTCTATTTATTAGAGTAAGTGGTGGGTCGTGAAGGATTCGAACCTTCGACCAATTGGTTAAAAGCCAACTGCTCTACCGACTGAGCTAACGACCCATTTACTGGTATTTTACGCCCCGAACGACCTCGCCGCTCTGAGGGCGCCTATAATACCTTTTTCATCTTCTCATGCAAGCGCAAATTCCCAATTTTTTGTCGTTTGCATGAAAAACAGACTAAGAGTATGTTTTTTGGTTAATTACGCTTTAATTGCAGCCAGTTGCTGCTGTGCAATGCGTGCTGCTGCGCTGTTTGCGTAATCTTTGACGACTTGTTGGTAGTATTGCGTCGCCCCAGCCTTGTCACCGGTTTTCTCGGCGATCATGCCAAGCTTCACTAAACTGTCACCGCGTTTATTAGAATCACTAAAACGGTCAACCACAGTTTTGAAGGCTTGTTTGGCTTCTGCAAACTCGCTCTTATTAAATAACAGCTGTCCTAACCAATAGTTAGCATTCGCGGCATACACAGAATCTGGATATTGTTTGATAAAAGCACGGAAGGCAGGAATCGCATCATCATACTTACGCTCTTTCAAGACTAAGTTAACCGCACTCTCATAGCTTGCTGTTTCACTTAAACTGCTTGAAGCAGCATTCGTCGCGGCGACTGAGGGTGTGGATGTCGCGGCTGCGGCTGCTGGAGCGGCAGATGCCTTTGAGGATAAATTAGCAAGTTCATCATATAACTGACGCTGACGCTGTTGCATCTGCTCAATCTGATAATTCTGTTGTTCGGTTAAACCACGTAAATCGAGTACTTCCTGCTGCAGTGTATCAAGACGGCGCTGCATTTCGAGCTCGCTTTGTTGTCTTGATTTTACAATACGTTCTATGCGAGCAAGTCTGTCATCACCCGAACCACCAGCAATATCTTCCACAGGAGCAGGTGCTGCAACAGCAGCACCTGCACCAAGGAACATTGCCGTAATTAAGACGGCACGTTTCATTGTGTTACTCTCCGAGATTCAATCTTAGTAAACTAAAACTGCACGACGGTTTTTGCCAAAACCTTCATCAGTGCGAGAAAAATCAAGTGGTTTTTCTTCGCCATAGCTGACTATGCTCATTTGGCTTGGCTGTACGCCCATACCTTGTAGGTATTTAGCAACGGCTTTAGCACGACGCTCGCCCAGAGCAATGTTGTACTCAGGCGTGCCACGCTCATCCGCATGACCTTCAATCAGTACGCGCACACTTGGGTGCTCAACTAAGTAAGTGCCATGGGCTTCTAATATTGCGGCGAAATCTGTTTGAACTTCACTGCGGTCAAAGTCGAAGTAAATGATGTGTTGCTTTCTCAAGTCTTCTAACTGCTGACGTTGTTGCTCTTCAGCAGACAACATTGCGCCTACACCACCAGTTTGAATGCCACCACCATTCAGCTCACTACCTGAACCGTTTGTTGAGCCCATTGCATCAGTTTCTGATTCTGAAGTTGAGCTACATGCACTAAGAGCCATAATTGGAAGTGCTACCAACATAGCTTTTAACAACTTATTCAGATCCATTACGTGTTCCTTATAAAATTAAATGTGATTAAATCAAGGTATAACATTAGAGAAACGGTGACCAAGAAGGTGATTTCACCTCACCTTGACCTGCCGGTAATCTTGCTTTAAAACGTCCATCCGTAGAAACAGCTGCTAATACTTGCTTGCCTTGGTATGTAGTGCCATAGATCACCATAGTACCATTAGGGGCCACACTTGGAGATTCATCCAAACGTGTCGATGTCAGCACCTGCATAAAACGCGTACTTAAATCCATACGCGCAATATTAAATTTACCGTTCGTGCGATTAACAAAAATCATACTGCGACCATCAGGGGTAATTGAACCACCGAGGTTCCATTCACCTTCAAAGGTCTCGCGACTGACTTTACCTGAGCTCAACTCTACGCGATAAATCTGTGGTCTACCACCGCGCTCTGATGTAAAAATCAGCGACTTTCCATCAGGATACCATGATGGCTCAGTATCGATAGCATAGTGATTGGTAATACGCTTAATCGCTTTAGTTGCAATATCTATGATGTAAATTTCAGGCTGACCGTCTTTAGATAAAGTCACAGCCAAAGATTTACCATCGGGTGAGAACGCCGGCGCACCGTTAATACCAGGGAAAGAGCTCACTTTAGTGCGCACTTGGGTATAAAGGTCTTGCACGAAGATCTCCGCTTTTTTGTTTTCAAAGCTTACATACGCTAGACGACGACCATCGGGTGACCAAGTCGGTGACATCAACGGCTCTGGCGAGCGCAGTAACATTTGCTCATTGACGCCATCATAATCAGCAACCATCAATTGATATGGGGCTTTTTGAGTATGATTGACCACAACATAGGAGATCCGCGTTAAGAATGCGCCGCGAATACCGGTTAACTTTTCATAGACGATATCGCTGATCCTGTGTCCATATTGGCGAAATTGCGCCGCTGAAATCACAGTTTGACGGCTGTCCATCAAAAATTCTGTTGCACTAACTGGGCCTTTCAACGCTTGGTTTTGGGCTTTGACTAAATCAATTAAATCAAAGCTCACCAAATATTGATCGGTACCATAAGGTTTAACGGTGCCTAGCACTAACGCTTCGGCGCCAACACTTGACCAAGAATTAGCTTGAAACTGTGCCACAGTGCCAATATTACGCTGAGGCAGTCCAAGTTCGTCTAAAGGTTTAAACGTACCGCTACGCACTAAGTCTGACATCACTACATCAGCAATCGCTTGTGGCGGTGCGCCAGGACCTTGCCATACAAAAGGCATCACAGCAATTGGACGCGCAGCGTCAACACCTTCTGTGATCACAATATCCAATGCCGCTTTTGCGGGGGTGGTGCAAAGCAGAACCGCCAATGCTAACCATTTTGCCAATATTTTCATGGGACTCCTTTAATTAAAACGTTGGTTCAACGATTAAGTTAATTTCTTTCATCAAGTTATAAACCGCAGGGTCCGGAGACACTGGCAATTTACCCGCCTTCAAAATCGCTGCTTTTGCTGCACGACAAACATTTGGATCACCGCCTTTAGTTTGACTGCTGATCACAAAACCATCATTTGCTAATCGTACAGAGACAGTACAAGTCTTGCCACGCATAGATTCATCCACCACCAAATTTCGTTGGATAGTCGATTTAATCATTGCCTGATACTTACCCACTTCACTCTGCATCTGCTTATTCATGGTTTGCGACAATGCCGCCTGCTCCGCCGCTAATGCATCGGCCATTTCCTGCTCCTGCTGGGCGCGGGCTTTGGCTTCAGCATCCGCTTTGGCCTTAGCATCTGCTTTCGCTTTAGCTTCGGCCTTGGCTTTCGCTTCTGCATCAGCCTTGGCTTTTTCAGCTTTGGCCTTAGCTTCCGCCTCCTTCTGCTTACGATCGGTCTCGGCTTTTGCTGCTGCAGCTTCTTCCACTTTGCGTTTTTCCGCAGCTTTCTGCGCGGCATCTTCAGCGACTTTACGCTCCTGCTCTTTCAGCTTACGGTCGGCTTCGGCTTTAACTGCTTTTTCCTTTTCCTGCTGCTGTTTTACTTGAGCGAGCTTGGCCGCTTCGTTGGCCTTTTGGGTTTCAATTTCCTGCTGCTTACGTTCTTGCTCTAGCTTTTTAATTTGAGCCTGTTCACGTTCGCGCGCTTGCTTCGCTTCTTGCGCTTTGCGCTCAAGCTCGGCTTGGCGTTCTTGTTCACGGCGTTCAGCATCACGCTTTTCTTGCTTAAGTTTCTCAACTTGATTAGCGACTTTTTGCTGATCAACCATCACAGCTTTAACCGCTGGCGCACTAACTTGTTGCATAGGCTCAGGTTTATGAGAAAAATCTATCCCCAACGCCAGAATAATTATCACGCCAATATGAATACCCGCTGAAATTGACAGAGGTAATGTTACATCTGACTTATCTGCCACCTATTTCTCCTTGGGTGAATCCGTCATCAAACCGACTGATGGCACGCCAGCTTGCTGCAGTGTCACCATCAACTGAATCACTTTATCGTAAGGAATATCTCTATCGGCCTTAACCACCACGGGACGCTCAGGCTCTGTCACCATAAGCGCAGCAACTTCCGTCGCGAGCTCTTCCAAGTCCATAGGAACGTTGGTTGAACCACCTTTATTCAAATAATAATCACCGTCACCGTCAATCGAAGCCACCACTGGCGGCTTACTATCAGCGGGTAAAACTTCCGCAGCCCCTTGAGGCAGCTCCACTTTTACCCCTTGAGTGACTATGGGCGCTGTTACCATAAAAATAATTAACAGCACGAGCATCACGTCGATATAGGGCACCACGTTGATTTCGGCAACGGGGCGACGACGTTTGCGCTGATAAGCTGGTTGCATTATGCCCCTTCCTTCTCACTGTATGCTTGGCGATGCAAAATGCTGGAGAACTCTTCCATAAAGTTTGCGTAGGCCATTTCTAATTTATCAACTTGAGTCGAAAAACGGTTGTACGCAATAACCGCTGGGATCGCTGCAAATAGACCCATAGCCGTTGCAATCAAGGCTTCAGCAATACCTGGGGCCACCATAGCTAAGGTCGCGTTTTCCATCGAACCAATGGCGATAAATGAATTCATAATCCCCCATACCGTACCAAATAAACCGATATAAGGGCTAGTCGAACCAATGGTCGCTAATAAGGGTAAGTTTGCTTCTAACTTTTCCATTTCGCGAGAAAGTGTCACACGCATCGCACGTGATGTACCGTCCATCACAGCATCAGGCACTTTGCTATTTAATTTATTCAGACGTGAATATTCTTTAAAGCCAGTCACAAATAATGACTCTAAACCGCTATTATCTGGACGAGTCGATAATTCTTTATATAAACGGTTTAAATCAACGCCAGACCAAAATTTATCTTCAAACTTAGCCGATTTACTTTTTGCGGATGTCAGTAAGCTACGGCGTTGTAAAATCACCGTCCAAGACATCACTGACAAGCAAAGTAAGGTGAACATAACAAATTTCACTAATAAACTGGCTTGTAAAAATAACCCAACAATCGACATATCAGCTTGCACTGTCAAACTCCTGCACAATATTTAAGGGAATAGCTCGGGGACGCATTCGTGACAGCGCAACACAAACAACCAGCACTGTGCCTTCACAATAACAGTCTCCCTGTTTATCGACCAAGCGTTGATGAAAGATCAACGAGGCCTTTTTCAACTCTATGACCTTAGTTTCAACAATAAGGTTCTGTTCAAAACGTGCCGCTTTGCGAAAATCTAATTCCGCACGCTTTACCACAAAGGCGGTATCGTCGGCTAAAAGCGCAGTCTGACTCACGCCAAGGGCTTTTAGCCACTCGGTTCTCGCCCGCTCAAAAAAGTTGAGATAGTTCGAATGATAGACAACGCCGCCAGCATCGGTGTCTTCGTAATAGACTGAAATAGGCCAATGAAACATCATTTGAAAATAAGCAAATTTTGGTTGAAAAATTGACGCTTACTATACCTAGGGAAACAAGACTTGTGAATGACCCGACGAAGATATAGATAGGAATAGCACGGGTTTCAGATGAATAGGAGCAATTGTAAAAGACAATGGGGTCAAAGGACCCCATTTTATTAACATAGTTAGTTATTTTGCGATAGTTTGTGGCAGGGTTAAGCCAAAACTTTGCCACAAGAAACTGTAGATATCGGCAAATTCATCAATCTTCATCGCCGTCGGTTTACCGGCTCCGTGACCCGCATTGGACTCGATACGCATAATCACAGGTTCAGCGCCTTGTTGCTTATCCTGCAACATGGCCGCAAACTTGAAACTGTGCAATGGCACAACGCGATCATCATGATCGGCCGTCATCACCATAGTCGCTGGGTAAGCTTGCGCTTTTACATTGTGATAAGGCGAATATGCTAATAGCGCAGGGAATTGATCTGCTTTATCGGCACTGCCATATTCACTCGTCCAAGCCCAACCGATTGTGAACTTGTGGAAGCGCAGCATATCCAGTACACCCACCGCAGGTAATACCGCGGCGAAAAGTTCAGGGCGCTGAGTCACCGCTGCGCCCATCAACAGACCACCGTTACTGCGGCCATAGGCACCTAACTTAGTGCTATTAGTGTATTTTTCACTCACTAGATATTCCGCGGCGGCAAAATAGTCATCAAACACATTTTGCTTTTTATCGAACATACCCGCTTGATGCCAGCTTTCGCCGTATTCAGCGCCGCCACGTAAACTCGGCACAGCGTAAATACCGCCCATATCTAACCAAGCAATGTTGGCCGGACTAAAGCGTGGTGTCATCGAAATGGCAAAGCCACCATAGGCATACAGTAATGTTGGGTTTTGACCGTTCTTCACTAAGCCTTTTTTATAGGACAGCATCATAGGCACACGCGTGCCGTCTTTGCTGTGATAAAACACTTGCTCAGAAACATAGTCATCGGGATTAAACGATACTTTAGGTTTGGCAATTACGCTTGATTCAGCGGTTTTAAAGTCAAACTTATAGGTGGTTTCAGGTTGAATATAGCTATTAAACACATAATAGAAATAGTCTTTGCTTGCTTTACCAAAAGGCCCCGCCACATTGCCTTGACCAGGTAATGCCACGTCTTGGCGTTTCTGCCCACCCATGCTGTAAATCGATAATTGACCTAATACATCGTGTAAATAACTCACCACTAAATGGTCATTAATTATGGCGACGTTATTAATGGGATCTGTAGACTCAGGAATAATGGTTTGCCATTGGGATTTATCGCTATTGCGGGTATCAATCGCAATCACTTTACCGTTAGGCGCATCTAAGTCGGTTTTAAAATAAAATACTGAACCATCATTACCGAGAAACTCATATTCAGCTTCTAAGTTGAGGATCAATTCCACCACTTGTGATTTAGGCTCAAATAAGGATTTATAGAAGAAACGATTACGCTTATCCGTACCTTGAGAAATCGACAGTAATAAGTATTCGCCTTTCTCGGATACCTCAATACCAAAGCCCCAATCTTTATTCTGTGGGCGCTCGTAAATCAATAAATCTTGGCGCTGATCTGTGCCTAATTTATGGTAATACACTTTTTGGTTGAAATTGACGTCGGCTAAGACATCTCCACCCGCAGGGGCATCATAGCGAGCATAAAACACACCTTGGTTTTCTTTATCCCACACTGCGCTAGAAAATTTAATCCATTTCAATTCATCGGCAAGTTTCTTACCGGTTGCGATATCAACAAACTGCCATTGCTGCCAATCTGAGCCCGAATTTGACACACCATAGGCTAAAATTTTACCGTCGTTACTCACTGCAACACCTGATAGCGCCACAGTGCCATCCGCTGACAGTTTGTTTGGATCGAGAACTGGCTTTTCAACGCCATCTAACCCTTTGACATACAAAACAGATTGCGCCTGCAGGCCATCATTACGGTAGTAAAATTGATTGTCGCCATTCTCAAATGGGGCGGAGACTTTTTCGTAATTCCACAACTCAGTGATGCGATCGACCACTGCTTGTTTATTGGGGATCTTGGCTAAATAGGCTTGACCGAAGGCTTGTTGTTCTTTAACCCAAGCTTCCGTTTCTGGCGTATTGGCCTCTAAATGGCGGTAAGGATCCGCCACGGTAACACCGTGAATGGTTTCGACGAGATCATCTTTTTGAGTCACAGGGTAAACCAATTTATTTGCGCTTGCCTGCTCAGTCGAATTTTGTTCAGGTGCATTGCCACTTTGGCAGGCACCGAGTGCCATTCCCAATGTGGCCACTAACAAACCTTGCTTTGCAAGGCGAAATCGTAATGCCATCTTGTTATCGTCCTTCTTGTGGTTTCGGGCTTAAGGCCTTTTCAGCAAGTACTATACAAGCAAAAAAAATCATGGCAATGCCGTAACTTAATAAGAAGATTTTTAGGTTGTATCGCAGATTTAACAAAATGGCAGCAAGGATAAGCTTATTGAAGTGTATTATTATGCACTAATAGTGATTTATAAGTTATTAATCAAGGTAAATAGTGACTTAAGTGATATAAATCACCTTTGCAATCATTAGAATTACTAATGTTTATGGGCAATTTTTCTCGTTTGTTTTACCGCCGAGTTCACCATAGAATGTGCTTGTTTTCAGGAGATACCTGCTTGCAGATATCGAAAACAAAGAACTTTTAAACTGGTGTGTTCCCAACACTTCAGTTTCTTCCCTGGTTCTTATGCTTGACTTCCTTCCTTCAATTTGTTGATTGCAAATGCATTATTTTTGCGGCCCGCTTAGTTTAAGCGGGCTTTTTTTTATCCATTTCAAACACCATCCTACTTACGACGATATCAGGCTTTATGCCGCTATCACTATTCATGCCCTCACCCCAGTTAAGTTGTCTAAGGTGCTTAACGGTTACCTGCTCGCGAATATCACAAATAAGAAAAACTCATAATCCTATTCAAAGCTCGCTGATGCTGCAAAGGTTGAGGTTGAGGTTGAGGTTGAGGTTGAGCGAAATACTGCCAAGCTATCCAAAAATAACCATCTCCGCATCCAGAAATGACAATGCCAAGTCAGTGACTTGGCATTGGATTAGGTTTAACTATATTGATGTAGCACAGGTTAAACACTGCGCAAATGCACTACAAAGGCTTACTTATCCGTATCACAACGCGGCGGTTACGTGCCCTTTCGTCCATATCATCGTTCGAAGCCACATGACGGCGCTCACCGTGCCCTACAGTAACGATACGATCTTGCGGAATACCACTGGCAACAAAGAAATCTTTTACCGACTCAGCCCGTTTATCTGAGACTTTTTGGTTAACTGAACGGCCACCGTAACTATCGGTATACGCATCCACCAGCACTAGCTCCACCAAAGGATCATAGGCTAAGTATTCTTGAACCCGTGACAGTTGCTGCTGGGAGAAACGAGTTAAATCGGTTCCGCCTTCATCATAGTTCAGCACAGTAAATGCGATATCTTCAAAACTATAGGGCAACAGGTGCGCTAGACAAGCTTTGAACTCGCTATATTTACGGCCAAAATTAACCGATGACAAACCCACAGCGATCTTATTTGACTCGTTATACCAATCGGCATAGTAAAACGTCGGCTCCATACCGCGACTCAACTCAGCCAACATAGACCAAGCAGCACGTTTAGGCACCTCACCATTAAAGTACTTTTGATAATGTAATGAAGTGATCTCTTTTGAGACCACTCCCGGACGCCACTGTGGCGCGCGACTAATTAACTTAGCTTGCGTGACTTGATCCGGTTTTACCCACATGTCTAAGGTAAAATTCATATTCTGCTGCTTACCCGCTTCGCTGGTAAAAATCGCTTTACCGTAGGAAGGGATATCGTGCTCGAGGCGACAAACGATGGGAGAATTCTCGCTCACTCGCCATTGGGAATCACTTAAAGAGGCGACATAATGGCGCAACTCTGCCGTTGCAGTTGCTGGAACGCATAAAATTGATACTAATATCAGTTTTCGCCACATAGCCTTTACTCATGTTTAATCGGTTACATGGCTTTATCGGCAAACTATTTAGTTCCTTTAGCTCATAAAACCACCAATCAAGCATGACACACCCCAACACATTTAGCATAATAGCGCCCTGTGAATTTTCTAGAGTACTTTATGAGTGACATTTGCGACGCGAACAAATTGAAATACCGATTTCGAGGCTACTTTCCCGTAGTCATTGATGTCGAAACTGCGGGCTTCAACTCTCAAACCGATGCGTTGCTAGAAATTGCCGTCACCCTACTGAAAATGGACAATGAAGGCGTGATAGGAATCGACAAAACCCTACACTTCCACATTGAGCCCTTTGAAGGCGCAAATTTAGAACCCGAAGCGTTAGCATTCAACGGCATTGATCCCACTAATCCGTTACGCGGAGCTGTGAGCGAGAAAGAAGCCTTTTTAGAAATCTTTAAAGCGGTGAAAAAAGCCCAAAAAGCCTCTGACTGCCATCGCAGTATCATAGTGGCGCATAATGCCGCCTTTGATCATGGTTTTGTGAGTAAGGCGATTGAACGTTGCGACTTAAAACGCTCGCCGTTTCATCCTTTTGCTACTTTCGATACTGCTACACTCGCCGGACTTGCCATTGGTCATACCGTACTGGCCAAAGCATGCATCATGGCGGGCATTCCCTTCGATAATAAAGAAGCCCATTCTGCGCTATATGATACCGAACGTACCGCAGAGCTTTTTTGCCACATAGTGAATCGTTGGAAATCATTAGGCGGCTGGCCGTTACTGGCCGTGGATGAGCAGGATACACCAAGCGATACTGAGGCATAAATTTAGCGGTTCACACTAGATCTTAAGCCATTTAAAAACAAAAAAGCTGCCATTGGCAGCTTTTTTCATTTAACGAGCAACTGTGATTAACAAATACTAATTACAGTGAGCTTGCGTTTTCAGACAGGTAAGCAGCAACACCTTCAGTGCTTGCATTCATACCTTTATCGCCTTTTTCCCAGCCAGCAGGACATACATCGCCGTGCTCTTCATGGAATTGCAGTGCGTCGATCATACGTAGCATTTCATCAACGTTACGGCCTAATGGCAGATCGTTAACAACTTGGTGACGAACCATGCCTTCTTTGTCGATCAGGAATGAACCACGGAAAGCTACACCCGCTTCTGGATGCTCAACATCGTATGCTTTACAGATTTCATGTTTAACGTCAGCCACTAACGTGTACTTAACTTGGCCAATACCGCCTTTTTCAACTGGGGTGTTGCGCCATGCGTTGTGAGTGAACTGAGAATCGATAGACACACCGATCACTTCCACGCCACGCTTAGTGAACTCTTCCATGCGGTGATCAAATGCGATCAACTCTGATGGACAAACGAAAGTGAAGTCAAGTGGATAGAAGAATACGACTGCTGGTTTGCCTTTGATGGCAGCAGTTAAGTTGAAGCTATCAACGATTTCGCCAGAACCTAATACAGCTGCAGCAGTAAAATCAGGAGCCTGACGGCCTACTAATACGCTCATTTTATATCTCCATCTATGAGTTGAACTAAGTGTAAGGCAAGATGCCCTTTCGCCAGTATGCTCTCCTCAACCTAGGTCGAGTTAAATCCTTACTGATTAAAAGGTGTTCTTACCAATCAAATCTTTAGGCATTATAAGTCGTGTGCTGTGCCTTACAACCTATTTAAGACCAATATCACATTTTTCAAGGGCATTTCCGTTTTGCCTGACTAAGGATAGAGCAATCTGCGTATCCTGTGTGCGCAGCAATCCACATTCGGCTAACAGACAAAACCCAGCATGATCACATTTTCAGATATTTTTCAGATAAGCTATCGGCAAACTGGACATCCACAGCCTTTGCAGTCAAAAATAGCATCTTTGGCTTAAAGAATTAAGAAAATTGACTATGAATGCAGTCGTTATTGCAGTGTGCTTAATGTTGGCACTCAGTTTAGCTAGGGTGAATGTGGTTATCGCCCTCACCGTGAGCGCCCTAGTGGCGGGACTTGTGGGCGGAATGGATCTGCACCAAACCATCGATGCCTTTAATACGGGCTTAGGTGGCGGCGCGCAAATTGCGCTCAGTTATGCATTATTGGGTGCCTTCGCTGTCGCACTCTCGCACTCAGGCTTAACCACGCTGATCTCAAGAAGCATCATCAGTAGTCTTGGGCAAGATCCTAATCCCACCAACACTAACTGGGTTCGCTGGTTACTGCTGTTATCGCTACTTGTCATGTCGATGGCCTCGCAGAATATTTTACCTATTCATATCGCCTTCATTCCGATTTTAGTGCCACCCCTGTTACATGTAATGACCAAGCTGAACATCGACCGTCGTTTAGTCGCTTGTGTTTTGACCTTCGGTCTGGTCACAACCTATATGATTTTACCGATTGGATTTGGTGGCATCTTCTTAAATGACATTCTGCTTTCCAACTTAACCAGCAATGGCTTAGCGGCTGTACGTGAGCAAATTCCACCAGCCATGTTAATTCCAGCGGCGGGCATGATAGTTGGTTTACTGACAGCTGTGTTTATCAGTTACCGTAAACCTCGGATCTACGATGAGGACAAAGTGCTGGTTGCAGAGCCTGAAGAAACCCTCAACAAACGCAATATTATCATTGCCGCAGTGGCGATATTAGCCACCTTAGTGGTGCAACTTGAAACCGATTCGATGATTTTTGGCGCCCTAGTCGGCTTCATGATTTTCAGTTTCTCGGGCGCCTTAAAGCATGTCGCCGACCAAGATATTTTCAATCAAGGCGTGCGCATGATGGCCAACATCGGCTTTATCATGATTTCAGCCGCTGGCTTTGCCGCCGTAGTGAAAGAAACCGGTGAAGTGGGCACGCTTGTGGCTTCGCTTAGCGACATCATTGGGGATAATAAAGCCCTCGCCGCCTTCTTGATGCTGCTAGTAGGTCTACTGATCACTATGGGAATTGGCTCGTCTTTCTCCACTATTCCGATTATCGCGACGATTTATGTGCCATTGGCGTTAAGTTTTGGTTTTTCAGTGGCGGCGACGATCGCGTTAGTCGGCACCGCGGCAGCGCTGGGTGATGCGGGCTCGCCAGCATCGGATTCCACCTTAGGGCCTACTGCGGGTTTGAATGCCGATGGCCAACACGACCACATTCGTGACAGCGTGATCCCCACTTTCATCCACTACAATATCCCACTGTTAGTGTTTGGCTGGATTGCGGCTATGGTGTTGTAAACACGATTGAATAGATTGAATAGCAGTAATAGAAAGTAACGACAGCGCGGACATTCTCCGCGCTGTTTTTTTATTGCCGGCTGCAACTTTATAGCGGTCACGTGACGCGTTAATTCACTCGATGATTAACTCAATAGCTAACTCAATATCAATAGTTAACGTAATAATTAGCCTGATAACTGATCATAGTTACCGTGTCGCTTCGAGCTTGCGGCTACCCTGCTTATTCTTTTTATCCTCATACAACGCTTTATCCGCCGCTTGCAGTACGGCCTCAAAGTTTGCATAGTCTTGCGAATCAGCGACACCACAGGAAACGGTCAACACATTTAAAAATTGTCGCTCTGCCACAGCTTGACGTAAATGTTCAGCCAATACCAAAGCCCGATCGAAAGTACAATTAGCTAAGATGACGACAAACTCATCACCGCCGGTTCTGATTAACAGATCGTTTTCTCGAAATACGCCGCGCATTGCATCGACAATTTGCATGATCGCCATGTCACCGAGTTTATGCCCGTAGGTATCATTAATGGTTTTGATTTTATCGCCATCCACACAGACCACTGCGTAATGCCCCTTAGTTGCGACATCAAACAGCGTGGTCTCATAGACTTTCTTATTGTAGGTGCGAGTAAAAGCATCCAATAACATCGCTTCACTAAACCGTTGGCGCTCAGTACGCAGTTTCCTAAGACGATTGATATTAATTTGAACGAAGAAGATCACAATAGCTAACAAAAACCACAGGGGTAAATTCCACACAATAAAACGAAATATACTGATTTTGTATGTCAGTGAAGTCATGTTATCTAAATGATTTGTCATCGAATAAAACAAGAACTCCGGCGTCAGTTCAGCCCAAAGGCTATCTGTCGTGATCACCAACTCAGTGCCATAATCGGTATTGCGCCATTCAACATGTTTATTACGCATAAAACCCGACGTCATAAAGGCCGTGTCGGCAATCACATCACCAATAAAATGATTAGGATCGCTAGATGATGTAATCGGCGAGGCCATAGATAAAATGACTTTACCAGTCACTTCATCTTGATAAGGAATGGATAACACTATGCCATCGGCCAAGGACTCTGGCGTCGCGTCTTTCGCACAATAGTGCAGGCTCTGACAAAACTCATTTGTCGAAGTACGGTCATTAATCAGCCGCGCTTTTACGTCCTCAGGGATTGGGGTAGCAAAATACACAGCATCACTACGATAAAGCCCCACATACAGGAAAATATCTTCTGCGTTGGTCTTTTTACTGGAGTAGAGATAATCAAAGTAGCGTAAGACTTGCGCTTCTTCAGCAGAAAGCTCCACCCCTTGGGGCAGCATTAATCGGGTGGGATCGAGCTGAAAAGGCGCTAAAGAAGATTTATTGAAATCAATGATGTCGTGCAGGGATAAGCTTTTACCGAGCAGTTCAATATAGCTCGGTGTGATTTGCTTGGTTTTTACAAAAGCCACAAAGGATTGGTGTTCTCTATCAATTTTAAACGGCAATAGGATCAACAAGAATATGACAAACAAGAGGGCCGCAAGTGCAAGTGACCGACGTAATAACAACCAGTTGAGTGCCGAATGTCCCATAATCCCTCTTAATCCTTGTTATACCGACAATATGCCTTGCCCAAAACTTAAGTAATGTCCCATTAAACCACAAAATAAACCAATAAAAACAACTGCAATTGCGAATAACTATTTGTCTTAATGCTAAACTTTAGCAGCTTAAAACAAAGTTGTTATAACTCTGGCGAACAAAAAACAAAAAGGGAGCCTAGGCTCCCTTACTGAGTACATCCGCTCAACTGAGCATCAGCTACGCTAATTATTTAGCAACTTGCTTTTTAACAGCTTTGGTTATTTAGTACCAAAGATTTTATCGCCCGCATCACCAAGACCTGGCAGGATATAGCCCTTCTCATTGAGGCACTTATCGATAGCAGCGGTATATAACTCGATATCAGGATGCGCCGCTTCTAACGCTTTGATCCCTTCAGGTGCAGCCACTAACACTAAGGCTTTGATTGAAGTACAACCGCGTTTCTTCAATAAGTCTACGGTCGCAATCATAGAACCCCCAGTCGCGAGCATTGGGTCGACAACTAAGGCGATACGCTCGTTCATGTCGCTGGCGAGCTTTTCAAAGTAAGGCACAGGCTCAAGGGTTTCTTCGTCACGGTAAATGCCGACAACTGAAATACGCGCACTTGGGATATGCTCAAGCACACCGTCCATCATGCCCAAACCCGCACGTAAAATCGGCACAACAGTGACTTTTTTACCTTTGATTTGGTCGACTTCAACAGGACCGTTCCAGCCTTCAATCGTCACCGTTTCAGTTTCGAAATCTGCGGTAGCTTCATAGGTTAATAAACTGCCCACTTCGGCGGCTAGCTCACGGAAACGTTTAGTGCTAATGTCACCTTCGCGCATTAAACCGATTTTGTGACGCACTAAAGGATGTTTAACCTCGACAACTTTCATTTTTCTCTCCTACTTTATTTTTCGGCGTATTATTTTAGGCAAATTTTTCAGATTCTAGTTGATTTGTTTACTAGGTAAAACATAAAGTTTTGCCATTAGGCCTAATCGTGAGCTATCTCCCAAGAATAATTCCCAATCGACTAAGATACGTACCTTAATTTACTATTTTGTGACCAATCTCAAGACCTCAGAAACTGAAATACAGTTTTACTCGGCCAAAAATACTCCGCCGAGGGGCATAAATCCAAATCATGACTTTCGACCCCTAGCACAAGCTGGTAGAATACCGCCGCATAAAATCCAATAACGATGTACCCGAGAGGATCCCTCCGTGAGCACACCTACCCCACTGAGCTATAAAGATGCCGGCGTTGATATTGATGCAGGTAATGCACTGGTAAGTAACATTAAAGCAGCCGTTAAACGTACCCGTCGTCCAGAAGTTATGGGCAACTTAGGTGGTTTTGGCGCCCTGTGTGAAATCCCCACTAAATACAAGCAACCAGTTTTAGTGTCCGGCACCGACGGTGTTGGGACTAAATTACGTTTAGCTATCGACTATAAAAAACATGACACAGTCGGCATAGACTTAGTTGCTATGTGTGTGAACGATTTAATCGTTCAAGGTGCTGAGCCACTGTTTTTCCTCGATTACTATGCAACGGGCAAACTGGATGTTGAAACCGCGACGTCTGTCGTCAACGGTATCGGCGAAGGTTGTTTCCAATCTGGTTGTGCGTTAATCGGCGGTGAAACCGCTGAAATGCCAGGCATGTACGAAGGTGAAGATTACGACCTAGCAGGTTTCTGCGTAGGCGTAGTTGAAAAAGCCGACATCATTGACGGTAGCAAAGTGGCAGCGGGTGATGCGCTTATCGCATTAGCCTCGAGCGGCCCTCATTCAAATGGTTACTCTTTAGTACGTAAAGTATTAGAAGTGAGCCAAGCAGACCCTCAACAAGATCTCAATGGCAAACCGCTAATTGAACATCTACTTGAGCCAACTAAAATTTACGTGAAATCATTGCTGAAACTGATCGCAGCATCAGACGTACATGCAATGGCACACATTACTGGCGGCGGCTTCTGGGAAAACATCCCACGCGTACTGCCAGATAATTTAAAAGCGGTTATCCAAGGTGATTCATGGCAATGGCCTGCTGTTTTCAGTTGGTTAATGGAAAATGGCAACATTGCAGAATATGAAATGTATCGCACCTTCAACTGTGGCGTCGGCATGTTAGTCGCGCTGCCAGCCGAGAAAGTGGATGCAGCACTTGCATTACTGGCTGCAGAAGGCGAACAAGCTTGGCTGATCGGTGCTATCGCAGATCGTGAAGGCAATGAAGAGCAAGTGGAGATCCTGTAATGCCCCAGAGCTGTCGTGTAGTTGTATTAATTTCCGGAAATGGCAGTAACCTGCAAGCGATTATCGACGGTTGCGACGATAATCTGCAGGCCGAAGTTGTCGGAGTCATCAGTAATAAACCCGATGCCTATGGCCTAGTGCGCGCCCATCATGGCGAAATTGATACCAGCTGCGTGATAGCTCACCAAGGTGAATCTCGCTCTGAATACGATGCGCGTTTAATGACAGTCATCGAACAGTACCAACCCGATTTAATCGTGTTGGCAGGATTTATGCGGATCTTAACCGATGATTTCGTGAATCATTACCTAGGTCGCATGATCAATATCCATCCTTCACTGTTACCGAAATACACAGGCTTAAACACCCATCAACGTGCCATTGACGCTAACGACAGCGAACATGGTGCCAGCGTGCATTTTGTCACGCCAGAGCTTGATGCAGGTCCTGTGATTTTACAGGCAAAAGTGCCTGTTTATGAAGAAGATACCGCTGACATGCTCGCCGCCCGCGTGCATGAGCAAGAACATGCCATTTACCCTCTCGTGGTGAAATGGTTTAGTCAGCACCGTCTTAACATGCAAAACGGCCAAGCCTATCTTGATGGCAATCTCATCGGCCCAAGCGGTTACGCGCCTGATTAGTTCCGCTTAAAAGCAATGGTAGCGAGATCACAAATGGAGACCTTAGGGTCTCTATTTTTTTAACTATTTTCCACAAAAGCATTGTTTTCTGGGGCAATGTGGCATTAGATAACTTAACGAAAAGTGATTTTTGCTCGGCATGACAAGAGACTATTAGATGAAAAATATTATCTGCGATATCGATGGTGTACTACTGCACGACAATAAACTGATCCCCGGCAGCGACAAATTTATCCAGCGTATTTTAGAACAAGGCAATCCGTTAGTCGTCCTGACTAACTATCCCGTACAAACGGGAAAGGATCTGCAAAACCGTTTAAGCGCTGCCGGTATTGATATTCCTGAAGAATGCTTTTACACCTCCGCCATGGCAACCGCTGACTTTTTACAGCACCAAGAAGGCAGTAAAGCCTATGTCATTGGCGAAGGCGCCCTAACCCACGAACTCTATAAAGCAGGCTTTACCATTACCGACATCAACCCCGATTTTGTGATTGTCGGTGAAACCCGCTCCTACAATTGGGAAATGATCCATAAAGCTGCAGCCTTTGTGGCAGGTGGCGCCCGCTTTATTGCCACTAACCCTGACACTCACGGCCCAGCTTACAGCCCTGCCTGTGGCGCGCTATGTTCGCCAATCGAGCGTATTACCGGTAAAAAACCTTTCTACGTGGGTAAACCGAGTGCTTGGATCATTCGCTCAGCGCTAAATCATATTGATGGGCACTCGGAAGACACTGTCATCATCGGCGACAATATGCGTACCGATATTTTAGCGGGCTTCCAAGCGGGGCTTGAAACCATTCTGGTCACCAGTGGCGTGAGTAAACTTGAAGATATCGACAAAGAACCGTTCCGCCCGAACCATGTGTTTGCCTGCGCGGGCGACATCGATGTTGTTTAAACAATTATCTAAACCTTTGTCTAACCCTGCATAGCCACTCCTTCTTGCTAGCTAGCCATTCCAACATTACCCATGCAACACGCCTAGCCCAAAGGCGTATTGCATAGGGTAAAGCAACATTAAGTAACACATTCACCTGCCGCTCAGCCTTGTGGCTCGCTGCGGCTTGCTTCATGATAAGCCTCACTTCTGATTGATTAACAGAAATCTAAAATTCCTTAATTAAAACAACAGTAGGATTAACCTATGCGTCGTCTGTATCCCCTCTGTGCGCTGGCCATGCTCAGTGCCTGTAGTCCGAATTCATCCCAATCCGATGGCAACAGCACCTTAGCTGAACTCAAACCAGTGCAGTTTAATGAAGCACGCTTTAGAAATGATATTAAAGCCCTGTCATCCGATGAATTTGAAGGTCGGGCGCCGACCACTCACGGTGAAAAACTCACCTTGGACTATTTGACTAAAGCCTTTACAGAAATGGGGCTCAAGGGCGCGTACCAAGGTAGCTTTTTGCAACCTGTGCCTATGGTGAGCTATACCGCAGATGAAGCGCAGCAAGTTACGCTGGCAGGATTACCCTTTAAATACCGAAAAGATCTGGTGCTCAGCAGTCGCCACGATAACGGTGGCATTAACATTGAAAATGCGCCATTAGTCTTCGTTGGCTATGGGGTGAACGCACCCGAATATGGTTGGAATGATTACCAAGATCTCGACATGAAAGGCAAAATCGCGGTGATCTTAGTGAACGATCCCGGCTTTGCTCGCCCTGACTCGGGTAAATTCAACGGCAAAGCCATGACCTATTACGGCCGCTGGAGCTATAAGTTTGAAGAAGCCAGCCGTCAAGGCGCCCTTGGTGCACTGATCATCCATGATACTGAACCCGCCTCTTATCCTTGGTCTGTGGTAGAAAATAGCTGGACTGGGCCACAGCAAGATCTAGTACTGAGTAAAGCCGAACAAGATAGCCGTATTCAAGTCGAAGGCTGGCTTACATTGGATGCAGCAACCCAACTGTTTGATAAATCTGGTTTATCACTGCCGAGCTTGATGGCTCGCGCCGCCGACAGCCCAATCAATGTCCCCCTTGAGCAAACGGCCAGTATCGCCTTTAAAAATAAAGCCGAATACGCAAATAGCTACAACGTGGTCGCCACACTCCCCGGCAGCACACAAGCCGACGAGCAAATCCTCTACACCGCCCATTGGGATCACATAGGTAAAGACGAGACGAAAGCAGGCGATCAGATTTACAACGGTGCCATGGACAACGCCTCAGGCACTGCCGGTATTCTCGAAATCGCCAGACAATTAGCCGATAATGCGAAACAAGGCCACGGTTTAGCGCGCTCGGTCACCTTTATTGCCACCACAGGTGAAGAACAGGGTTTACTCGGTTCGCGCTATTACGCTGCTAGTCCACTTTACCCTATCGACAAAACCGTGGCAGTGTTAAACCTCGACAGCACCAATATCTACGGCAAAACCAATGACTTTACGATTGTCGGCAAAGGCAAGTCTGAGTTAGAAACTTACCTTATCGATGCGGCAAAACAACAAAACCGCATCGCCATGGGTGAAAAAAATCCCGCTTCGGGCGGTTTCTTCCGTTCAGATCATTTCAGCTTTGCCAAACTGGGCGTCCCAGCGGTCTTTGCCGGCGGCGGTAGCGACCCCGTTGATGAGGCCACGGCGGCTTATAAAACCCAGATGCAAGCCACAATGAAAGGCTGTTATCACAATGTCTGCGATGAATACCATGAAAACTGGGATTTGAGCGGCGCGCTGCAAGATTTGCAAATCTACTACCAAGTCACGCGCACATTGGGCAACAGCAAAGATTGGCCGGGATACTATCAAGGCACAGAGTTCAATAGCCTGCGCCCAGCTAAAACGACGCTGGTGACAGATACAAAATAGCAGCTTGTATCAGTGACAGCTTGTGAGAGGCGACTAGGTTAGTCGTCTCTTATTGACGCCCGCTAGTCGCACCTGCGAAATAAAGCGCCATCTCTGCCTGTAAGCCAAAGCGCAAGACAAGATTGAAAAGCACGTGAATCATTCACGTGCTTTTTTTGTTTTCAGCTCACAAACAATGCAGTTATCGCGAAATATCCATCCTGCCACACTATTCTGCATAGGCTTATGCCATTGGTTGATGTCAAACTCGGCGCATAAATTGATTAAAAATAAAACACTTAAACGAGCCAACTCATTATTTAAGGTCTTTTTTAGCGGTTTTTCTATCATCGACACTTTTTCAAAATACATTGTGAATTCCCCAAAACCCCTCACGCCAAAACAGATAATAAAAACAAATCATCAAAAATAACGCAAATTAAATGAATTATTCTCAAACAAAAGCATTAAACATAAACATCTAAATCAACAAAAACACCAATAAACAGATAAAACATCAAAAATAGTGTTTGGCAAATGCCTAAATTGCTGGCACATTAAACCTCAATTGAGACATCCTCAAATGACAGACAGTGTGGGAGTTGTACTATGTGTTCAATCTTTTCGATTTTAGATATCCAATCTGATGCCAAAGAACTGCGCCAAGTCGCGCTAGAAATGTCTAAGCTCATGCGCCACCGTGGCCCTGACTGGTCAGGTATTTATGCCAGTGATAAGGCAATTCTTGCCCACGAACGTTTAGCCATTGTTGACATTGAACACGGTGCTCAGCCACTGCTAACCGAAGATGGCAGTTTGATCCTTGCTGTCAACGGCGAAATCTATAACCACAAAGAATTGAAAGCCCAGTTAGGCGATAAGTACAGCTATCAAACCAACTCTGACTGCGAAGTGATCTTGGCGCTGTATCAAGAATATGGCACTGAATTTCTTGATAAATTAAACGGTATCTTCGCCTTTGTGTTATATGACAAAGCCCAAGACAGATATCTTATCGGCCGCGATCACATGGGTATCATCCCGCTATACACGGGCCGTGACGCTGCGGGTAACTTCTATGTTGCCTCCGAAATGAAAGCCTTGATGCCAGTGTGTAAAACGGTAGAGGAATTCTTACCGGGCCAATATTTGTACTCAAGCGATGCAGCCGCGGTGAAATACTACACTCGTGATTGGCAAAGCTATGAGGCGGTTAAAGATAACCCAGCCAGCCAAGAAGAATTGCGTGACGCATTAGAAGCGGCGGTCAAGCGCCAATTAATGTCAGACGTGCCCTACGGTGTGTTGCTATCAGGCGGCTTAGATTCATCGATCATTTCCGCCGTGACGCAAACCTTTGCTAAACGCCGCATTGAAGACGATGGCGAAACCAACGCTTGGTGGCCACAGTTGCATTCTTTTGCCGTCGGCCTTGAAGGTGCGCCAGATTTAATCGCCGCCAAAAAAGTCGCAGATGCCATTGGTACGATTCACCATGAGATCCATTTCACCTTCCAAGAAGGCTTAGATGCGATTAAAGAAGTGATCTATCACTTAGAAACCTACGATGTCACCACCATACGTGCCGCGACACCTATGTATTTAATGGCGCGTAAAATCAAAGCCATGGGCATTAAGATGGTGTTATCGGGTGAAGGTGCTGACGAGCTATTTGGCGGCTATTTATACTTCCATAAAGCGCCAAACGCACAGGCATTCCACGAGGAATTAGTCCGCAAACTCGATAAGCTGCATCTGTTCGATTGTCTGCGTGCCAACAAAGCCATGGCCGCTTGGGGATTAGAAGCCCGTGTGCCCTTTCTCGATAAAGAGTTTATGGATGTGGCGATGCGCATCAACCCTGAAGCGAAAATGTCTAAGGATGGTCGTATCGAGAAACACATTCTGCGCCAAGCCTTTGAGCACAAGTTGCCAAAAGAAGTGGCATGGCGTCAAAAGGAACAATTCAGTGACGGCGTAGGCTACTCTTGGATTGACGGTTTGAAAGAACAAGCTGCAGCGCGGGTGGATGATTTACAACTGGCAAACGCGAAATTCCGTTTCCCATACAACACGCCAGAAACCAAAGAAGCCTATTTCTATCGCTGCTTCTTTGAAGAACATTATCCATTGAGCGGCGCCGCTGAAACGGTTCCAGGTGGTAAATCCGTCGCCTGTTCAACGCCAGAAGCGCTGGCTTGGGACGAAAGCTTACGCGGCATTATCGACCCATCGGGCCGAGCAGTACGCTCAGTGCACACCTCAAGTTATTAATGGTCTAACCTTGATGAGCTTGATTAATCATATAAGTTAATTAACTAGATTGATGCACAGGTTAAGATAGCCAACCACAAAAGCCACCCTAGGGTGGCTTTTGTATTTCAATGCAGTTTACTTTTATTGCTTACTCACGCACTACATTGTGGCTTAACTCGAAACCAAGCTAGGCCGACAGCGCACTAAATGGCTGGATTTGAGAGTTAGCTTGAGAGTGAGCTTGAATGTGGGTTTGAGTGTGAGCATTGGTTTGCACTTGAGTTTGAAAATAAGCATTACTCTGCGTCAACGCCATCGGATCTAAGCTTAAAAACTGCTTTCCGGCATTCATGCCCGCATGGTAATCATGGCGCAAATCCGCATCGGTGCTACCCAGTAACTTACTCTGCAAATTTTCAGCGGCAAAAATCTGCACTATCTCCACATCCTCTGGCGGATTAGCGATAAAATCCAATTCATCCTGATAGGCTTGCTCGTGCTGCACTAGATAATCTATGGTTTTCGGGCAAAAACCAGAAACACAAATCCACGATTTTAGCTTGTGAACCCAAGCCGATTGCGCCTGAAAATCCTCGCTCACAGTGCGGATCACCACAATTTTGCGGGCACCACGACGATAGGCCTCACGCACAGGTAAAGGCGCGGCTAAGCCGCCGTCGAGATAAAAATCATTGTCGATAGCTCCGCTCAATGCTGCGCTATGATGAGACACGCCATGATTAGCCGCGCCGTTACTACAGGCCTTGTCACTATTACAGGCCTTGTCATTTAGCCAAGGCGTGAGTTTCACCCCTTGTTTATACAAAAATGGTAATGCGCTGGAGGCTTTAAGCAATTCGCGCCACTGGCTTTTACTGCTTGGACTTAAAAAATATCCCTTGCGATCACTGGCATTGGTGGTGGTGATCAGTAGCTGCCGATCACCGAGTGAGGCTGTTGCCGCATTAAGATCTAATTTGAACATCCCTTGTCTAGTCTGCTCAAAATACCAATCTAAATCGACCACATTGCCGCCGACTAACCCCCTACCGAGTCGATAGAAACGTTTATGCCGCGATAAACCGCGGATCAAGCGTTTGGCATAACCTTTTTGACGGGCCAAAAAACTGCTGAGATTCTGTGAGCCAGCAGAAGTACCAATAAATAAATCAAAGGGATCGAAGCCGTCATCAAGCCAAGCATCGAGTACGCCAGCTGTGAAAATACCGCGCTGACCACCTCCTTCTGCAATCAAGGCCACCTGTGGGCTAGCATTAGATTGAGCGTCTTGGGAGGCTAAATGGCTGACGGCGTGCATAGTAAAACCTTATCGAATAATTCATATAAGGTGAGTCTAAACAAGCTGAATGAGAAAAGATAACGGATAGAAACTATCATCTTAATAGGAAAATACTATTAAGATAGTGTACAAGCATTAGCCGGTGATGATAACGACAGCAAATACTGGCAGAAATAACGGCAGTGATAAGCAAGGTTAGGCAGGTTAGCTTGTTCGTCATCCTTAACGAACAAGCTATTTTCACATCAAGGCATTAAAACTTATGACTCAGTTCTAACGTGATATTGCGCGGCTCACCGGGGAAATGGCCATTACGTTCGCTAAACCCACTGACGGCATATTCTTTGTCGAAGATATTTTTAAGATTTAAGCGAACTTGAGTTTGATCCCACTGAGTCGTCCAGCTCATGTCAAAAATCGTATGGGGCTTCACTATTTGACCATCGAGGCTGAACTGCTCGCCCACATAGTCCATACCAAAGGCAATCGCCGAATCGAGTGCATTGATATCGTAACGGGTCCATATTCCCGCTTGATGACGCGGCGCATTGGCAAAGTGCTTACTGTCAAAGGTATTGGTTAAACTGTCGTTAGTGACTCCTTTAACCACTTCAGTCTCGTTATAGGCATAGTTTGCCGTAACAGTCAGGTTATCGGTTAAATCCCCCACCAGCGTCCATTCAAGGCCTTGACTGTGTACTTCACCCAAATTAAGTAAAGCAGGAATGCCATCGTCATCGCCAGTATTTAAAGGGTTAGCTTGAGCAACATTTTGTTTTTCAATGCGATATACCGCGAGCGTGGTCATGAACTGGCCATCAAGCCATTCATTTTTCATCCCAAGCTCAATTTGATTGCCCGTTTCTGGATCGAGGAAACCGTCACCAATATCTTCCGCTTGATTGGTTAAAGATGCTGGATTGAAACTTTCTGAGTAATTCAAATAAAAGGACATTGAATCGATTGGACGATAATTAAGCCCAGCTCTTGGCGTTATCGCGTTATCGCTGAAGGAGAAACCAGTCTTTTTATCATAGTCATCAAACTGGCTGAAACGCAGACCAGCAATCAATGACCACTGTTCATTAAAGTGCAGATGTTCCTGCACATACACGCCATAGCGGTTAGCGCGAGTGCCATCGGTATTTTTGTCTTGCAGCGTGTAAGTACTTGGGTCAGTTTCACCATAATTAAGGTCAAAAATATTCAGGTTACCAACACCTGTTTTATCCGTCGCCAACATGTAGCTATATTCGGTTTCAACATAGTGATAATCGCCACCAAACAGGAACTCATGTTCAAAACCTAAGGCATCGAATGCATAAACAAAATCATTGGTTAAACTGATTTCATCGTTGGCACGAGCTTGCACTCGGTATTCACGCTTAATGGTGCCATCACCCATAATGGGCTTTTTATTGGCATCTAAGGTCGCCCAACCTCTCGATTCATGATATTGCTGCGTGGAATCATTATTCAGATAACGGATCTGAGTCTTGACAGAGAAGTTATCGGTGAATTGATGATCGAGAATCGATTGCAGCACCAGTGCATCCATCTTCTGGAAGTCACTCTTCTCATTGGCATTATAGGATGGCGCAACAAGGAAATTACCGTCATTATCGACAGGCACGCCGCGCAGTCGATTGCCGCCTAAATCCTGCTTAATGATATCGAAGGTCGTGGTGAGCTTAGTAGCATCACTGATTTCGTAGAGTAACCCACCCGCCACTTCAGCATTTTGGCTATCGGCATTATTTCGAAAGCTATCTTCCTGCTGATAATAGGCGCCAAAGCGATAGGCGAGATTGTTGGTTAAGCCGCCGGTCAAATCCAGCGAGCCACCCATCATGTCCTCGCTGCCGGTGCTCAATGTCAGCTCTTTACTCTCAA
Source organism: Shewanella septentrionalis (assembly GCF_025370265.1). Lineage (NCBI taxonomy): Bacteria > Pseudomonadati > Pseudomonadota > Gammaproteobacteria > Alteromonadales > Shewanellaceae > Shewanella > Shewanella septentrionalis. Next base: position 25,939 of record NZ_JAMTCC010000015.1, read on the forward strand.
CAAAAGTTGGTTTTTTAGTGACATAGTTGATCATACCGCCGGGTTCACCACCTCCATAAAGTGCCGATGCAGGGCCTTTTAACACTTCAACCCGCTGCACATTAAACAGTTGCGGCACAGAAAATCCCGAATAGGGATCGCCCCTTACCCCATCATAAAAGACGTTGGCATCGTCACGGAAACCGCGAAAGGTCACGCCCGAATAACTGAACTCACTCACGCCAGCGATTGAGCGGTATAAATCAGTAATATTGCGCGCCGCTTGGTCAACAATTAACTGCTCGGTCAGCACTTGCACCGACTGCGGCAATTCCATCACATTGATCGCCGTCTTAGTGCCAACTGTCGTTTCTTTATCGACGTACATTTGCATTGCACGGCCATGGACGGCAATACGCTCAGGTGCTGCGAGTTTTATCTCCTCATTGGCTGCGGATTGAGTCGATGCAGAACTGGGGACTGGTGAGCTCGTAGACAAGGTCTGCTGTGGAGCCTCTTTATCGAGTACGGTTTCAGCGGCAAATGCCGACTGATGTTGAGCGAGTGCAAGTGCGATTAATGAGTAGGCGAAACGAGTCTTCACAGAATGTCCCCAGCGCGAGCGCATAAAAATGGCATAAACCAAAGGGTTTACAAATGTATTCAAACGAATTGGCCGTCATTATAAAGAATGATTTACGAATAACAACGATTATCATTTGAATTTACATGAATGTGAAATCTGTTAGGTAAATAGCTAGCGTCAGCTCACATAACCCTTGTTGTGTTTGGTTATGACTAAAACGAAAAGAGCGTCAGTCGCACGGACCTTTGATAGAGGTTTTAATGTGGGATAAGCAAAAGACTCACAGTATCGAGCTCAATATTGGCGTGGAACCGAAGAATGAAAACAAGTTAAAGATTTAAACCATACAAAAATAAAAACCAGCGACAGTGCGCTGGTTTTGGCTGCTCTTGAGCAGTTCTTAAGCTGATTTAACTCAGCCTATAAGGTGAATGCTTAAAAGATAGCTTCATCTAATTGCGTTAGCATTTCACTCGCCTGCTCAATTTGCTTACGCAGACTGCGACCTTGCACCGCCCAGTAAGCCATATAGAAATCGGCGGTTTTCAATTTGGCCTGATAAAATGCCGTTTCTTCAGTGCCCTGCTCCAGCGCTGCTAAGGCCACCGCGGCACTTCTGGCCCACATCCACGCCAGCGCAGTCACCCCAAATAACTCCAGATAAGCCATTGAGGCTGCGCCGATAATGTCAGGATTGGTCGCCGCATGGGTCGCTAAATAACCACTGGCCTTTTGCAAATCACCCGCACAATCCATTAAACCACTCACGTAAGGTTGCATCGCCGCATTGGTGCTATGTGACTGAATGAACTCAGTCACTAATGCCGACCATTGCTGCATCGCCGCGCCGCGGTCGCTAAGTAACTTACGCCCCACTAAATCCAACGCCTGAATGCCGTTAGTGCCTTCATAAATCAGTGCAATACGGCTATCACGCACAAATTGCTCCATGCCCCACTCATGGATATAACCATGTCCACCAAACACTTGCTGCGCATCGACACAGGCATTAAAGCCGCGATTAGTGATAAAACCTTTCACAACAGGCGTAAACAGGGCCGCTAACTGGGAGGCAACTTTGGCCTTGGCGGGATCGGTATGACGCTCGGCTTCATCGAGCCACAAAGCTTGTTGTCCAACTAAGGCTCTTGCGCCTTCATTAAAGGCTTTTTGCGACAGCAACATGCGGCGCACATCGCCGTGAACCAAAATCGGATCGGCGGCTTTTTCTGGGGCTTTGGCACCGCTTAAAGCGCGGCTCTGTAATCTGTCTTTGGCATAGGCTAACGCATTTTGATAGGCAATCTCAGACACACCCAGCCCTTGTACGCCCACGCCTAAACGCGCTTGGTTCATCATAGTAAACATGGCGCGCAGTCCTTGGTGTGGCTCGCCAACAAGCTCGCCCAATGCACCTTCAAACACCATCACACAGGTGGAGTTACCGTGAATGCCCATCTTATGTTCAAGGCTGCTGGCATATAAAGTGTTCGGTGCGCCTAAGCTATAGTCGCTATTCACTAGCACTTTCGGCACAGCGAATAGAGATATTCCCTTCACGCCTTCAGGTGCATCCGGCAAGCGGGCTAATACTAAATGCACTATGTTGTCGGTGAGCTGGTGATCGCCTGAGGAGATAAAAATCTTCTCGCCAGTGATAGCAAAAACACCTTCGGATACTGGCACGGCTTTGGTGCGTAATAAGGCTAAGTCAGTACCGGCGTGGGACTCGGTCAAATTCATTGTCCCAGTCCATTTACCGCTGACCAATTTACTCAAATATTTTTGCTTAAGCGCATCACTGCCGTGGGCATGGATGGCGGCATAGGCGCCATGGGTCAAACCGGGATACATGGCAAAGGCCATATTAGTTGCCGTTTGTATCTCAGTGGCAAAAATCCCCACCACTTCTGGCAGGCCTTGGCCGCCATATTCAGGATCGCAGGTCAGCGTTGGCCAGCCATTATCAACAAACTGCTGATAGGCATTATCAAATCCTTCCGGGGTAATCACCTTACCATCGACCAACTTACAGCCTTGCAGATCGCCGACACTATTGAGCGGCAGCATGACTTCAGTAGTAAAGTCGGCCATACCTTGCAGGATCGCATCGACAAGATCTGGATCGATTTCATCAAACCCCTTAAGAGCATCTTGCTGATAAATATGTAACATTTCATTGAGGATAAATTGATAGTCGCGCAGCGGCGCTTGATAGACTGGCATAATCGCTTCCCTTTTCTTGTTAGACTGCAACTCAACTAAGTGATCTGACCACTTTGGTGCTCTGACCACTTTAGCTAAATTTGCCGAAAAAGAAAGCACCCCACCAGCCAGCAAAGACTTTTGTTTACACAAACGAACAGCGAAACCGTAAATTGATCGCAACAAAGCCTTATGTTATCGCGGAAAACTTTGTAAGCTAACTGCCTGTTTTTCTGATATGCCAGCAGAGTTAAGGATATTGCTACTATGGGTTCTGTCACTACTAAAAAGCACGCCAACGGGCTCGATTATGTCGAAGTGAATACGGCGTTATGTCAGGCAAGAATTTTTTTGCAGGGCGCGCAAATAGACTATTTTCAACCCGTAGGAAAACCACCTTTACTGTGGGTTTCATCGGCTGACGATTATCAACCCGGTAATGGGATCCGTGGCGGAGTGCCTGTATGCTGGCCTTGGTTTGGCATGAGTAGTGAAGCAAACTTCCCCCAACACGGTTTCGCCCGCACCCGCATTTGGGCGCTGGAATCGGTAGAAATGCGTAATCAGTTAGTGGATTTACGTTTTAGCTTAAAAATCAGTGAGCATGATAAAATCTATTGGCCGCATAACACTGAGGTCAGCGTGTTATTCACCCTAGGTGACACTCTAAGCATTAGTCTTGTGAATACCAACTTAGGCGATGAAACCGTGACGCTTACCCAAGCGTTGCACAGCTATTTCCCGATTGAGGATATCCACCAACTCACAGCCAGCGGTTTTAGTGGCTCAAAATACATCGAATTTGCCGAGGGCCCTTATCCACAAACCACGGATGAAGTGCGCTTTGATCGCGAGACAGATCGTGTCTATACCGATCTCGGCCCTGTGCAATTATTGCATACGCCGCAGGGGATAATTGAAGTCAGCCGTGAAAACAGCCAGTCAGCGGTATTATGGAATCCATGGATTGAAAAGTCACAACGCCTTGGCCGGTTTAATCCAGAAGATTATCAGACCATGGTCTGCCTAGAAGCGGCCAATGTTTTAGAAGATAAAGTCGTGCTTGCCCCAAGTGAAACCCACAGTTTAGTGACGCATATTCGCTGGAAAGATTAACGATTTAATATCCTCGTTCTTAAAATCTAGAGCTTAAAATCGAGAGCTTAATTTCTAGTTCTAAATCCTAGCCACAAACGATACACACAAAAATGCCCAGTCCGATTTGCCAACGCAATCGGGACTGGGCATTTTTATCAGTGCAAAATCTAAGTTTTATAAGCTTATTTCGCCGATTTCTCGAGGCGCGCTAACAGGCTAGACGTATCCCAACGGTTACCGCCCATGCCCTGTACTTCTGAATAGAATTGATCGACTAACGCGGTTAATGGCAAGTGTGAACCATTGCGGCGAGCTTCTTCTAAGGCGATGCCTAAATCTTTACGCATCCAATCGACGGCAAAACCAAAATCATAGCTTTGGCCCCACATCGTCTTGTAGCGATTTTCCATTTGCCAGCTTTGCGCCGCGCCTTTGCTAATCACTTCAATGACTTTCTCGCCATCGAGTCCTGCCTTGCGCGCAAACTGTAATGCTTCAGCTAAACCTTGCACCACGCCCGCGATACAGATTTGGTTCACCATCTTAGTTAACTGACCTGCACCAACCTCACCTAAACGCTCGGCGCAGCGGGCAAAGGCTTCAATCACAGGTTTAACACGGGCAAACACAGCTTCATCGCCGCCAACCATCACAGTCAAGGCGCCATTTTCGGCGCCCGCTTGACCGCCCGACACAGGCGCATCGAGGAAATCAATGCCCTTTTCCGCTAACACTTGATGAAGCTCACGAGCGACATCGGCCGAAGCCGTAGTATGGTCAACCAGCACTGCGCCCTTTTTCATCCCATGAATAACGCCATCACTGCCTAATACCACTTCACGCAGATCGTTATCATTGCCCACGCAAGTAAACACAATATCTTGACCCTCTGCCGCTTCCTTTGGCGTTGGGCAGCAGCGTCCGCCATAGGTGTCGACCCAAGTTTGCGCCTTGGCAAAAGTGCGATTATAAACAGTGACCTCATGGCCTTTGTTCAGTAAATGTCTCGCCATGGGATATCCCATTACGCCCAAACCAATAAATGCGACTTTCGCCATGAAGTGCTCCTCAAATAAGTAAACAAGGTGAATCAATTAGAAATAGCTGAATCGAGTTTTATTTCATCTGTCCAATATGTTACCGCTAAAACCTCAACAACAAATACTAAAAAAATGCCACTGAGTGTTTCAATCTATAGAGTCAATTACGGATGCTTATTTAGGGGAATGGGCAGTAAAAATAATGGCGGCAGTGTAGCATTCATCCCGCATAGCGTCAGGTTGAAATCGGCCCTACAGGCAAACGCACTTTTCGACAGAGACAACAAAGGCGCCATAAGCGCCTTTGTTGATGTAATTTATGGGGCTATTTCACCACATGGGCTTCCATTTCGGCGCCAATCTTTTTACGCATTTCCATCAAGCGCAGTGCAGAATCCCGCAAATGAATATCATGTTCCGTCTGTGGTACCCACTCAGGCACTGGCGTTGGCTGGCCGTTTTCGTCAACAGCCACCATGATCACAATACAGTGGGTAGTCAAATGACGCTCGGAAACCTTAGGATCGCCTGCGCGCACATCAATACCGATATGCATAGAAGTTTTACCCGTATAAATCACCTTAGCGCTGACTTCGACTATGTTGCCCACTAAAATGGGTTGCACAAAACGGATCCCGCCCGCATAGGCAGTAATACAATATTTACCGCTCCAACCCGCTGCACAGGCATAGGCCGCGAGATCGATCCACTTCATCACAGCACCGCCGTGAACTTTACCACCAAAATTTACATCCGCAGGCTCTGACAAAAATCTCAGGGTGCTTTGTCTATCGATACCAGCCATATAACCTCAACTTATTCAGCCACTGTGGCTCAATGTCTTCGCGTAATAAGCTGAGTTTACGATAGAAATCCCCAATAGCGTAAAGATAATTACGATTGGCCTCGCCAAAAAATTCGATTTAACCAAAGTGACTAATAAGCACGCAGCAAAGCAGTAAACTCGGTAGGGCTAAGCGGTAAAGCCATAGCTGTAGCTCGCTGCTGACAAAGCGAGTGCCCTTTGCAAAAGTGTACACACCTAAGCCAAGCATAAAGAAACCCAGCACTTCAAGACCCGAGGACATATTACTGCCGCCACCGACATTAATCGCTGTCACCAATAAGGCAAACCAGACGACCACGTAAGCGGCGATTGCTAAGGTAAAAGTCTTGATCCCTATGTCTATGTTAGGATGCCAAACTTTAAATTCACCGCGGATCAACTCGGTCAGATTAGCCGTTAATGCGCCGATGAGGGGGACAAGCGGGATCACCGCAGGGTTTAACATGACACACTCCATCAAGTTTAAATATATCTGTCATTATCTGTGGCCAATAGAATTAAACAAGCTTGATGAACAAAGGTTAACGTCATGGATATCAGTTAGTTAGAAAGTGATTCTTATCACAATAAAGGCGTGAAATAATGCTACTCAATTCACAATCTCAATGGATTTTATCCATAAAAAATGCGCCATCAGGCGCATTTTTTCACTGTCTTTTTTTCACTAACAATGCAAGTTTTACACTTTCTTAAACAGTAATGAACCGTTAGTCCCACCAAAACCGAAGGAGTTACACAGAGCGTAATCCATCTTCACGTCACGGGCAGTATGAGCGACAAAGTCTAAATCACAACCTTCATCCGGATTATCCAAGTTAATGGTTGGCGGTACAGCTTGGTCGCGCAGTGCTAATAAAGTGAAAATCGCTTCAACTGCACCAGCAGCACCTAATAGGTGACCCGTCATCGATTTAGTCGAGCTAACCAGTACTTTATAAGCGTGGTCGCCAAATACAGACTTAACCGCTGCCGCTTCCGCTTTATCACCTGCTGGCGTCGACGTACCATGGGCATTGATATAACCAATTTGCTCCAGTGATAACTTAGCATCATTAATAGCATTGACCATAGCCGCAGCAGCGCCAGCGCCGTCGCTTGGAGGCGATGTCATGTGGAAAGCATCACCGCTCATACCAAAACCGACTAACTCGCCGTAAATGGTCGCACCGCGCGCTTTAGCGTGTTCGTACTCTTCCATCACCATCACACCTGCGCCATCACCGATCACAAAACCATCACGGTCTTTATCCCATGGACGACTTGCCGCAGTCGGATCGTCATTGCGTGTCGATAATGCTTTTGCTGCACCAAAACCTGCCACGCCTAAAGGAGAAGTGACATCCTCAGCACCGCCGGCAACCATCACGTCGGCATCGCCATAGGCAATGGTACGCGCCGCAAAACCGATATTATGCACACCCGTAGTACAAGCGGTCGTCACGGCGAAATTTGGCCCTTTCATGCCAAACATGATCGACAAGTGGCCCGAAATCATATTGATAATGGTACTAGGTACGAAGAAAGGAGAAACCTTACGCGGACCACCATTCATCAAGGCGCTGTGACCTTGTTCAATCAACCACATACCGCCCATACCTGCACCAATAGCAGTACCGACACGACCTGGATTTTCTTTACTCATGTCCAGACCTGAGTCTTGGATAGCTTGGATGCCAGCCGCCATACCGTATTGAATAAAGAGGTCCATCTTACGGGCGTCCTTTTTCGTTATGTATTGCTCAACATCGAAATCTTTTACTGAACCACTGAAACGAGTGGTAAATTCACTGGCATCAAATTTGGTTATCGGTGCAATACCACTCTTACCCGAAAGCAAAGCCTTCCAAGTAGTATCGACAGTATTGCCCACTGGAGTTACTAACCCCAAACCGGTTACCACTACACGACGTTTAGACACGGCAGTCACCTTTAAATGCTAAATTTGTTAGTTCTGATAGATAAAACAAGGTTTTCTATCATTAGACAATTTCTTAAATAACGTTTATTTAGAAAAATTCGCCAATCTGCGGCGAGCATCTCGTGGATAACAATTAAAACACGATCCAGAGACGATTGAATGGCACGGGGGCAGAATTTGACGGGGGTAAAACAAAAACAGGCGGCAAAAATGCCGCCTGTCTTCAAGAATTCAGAATTACTGATTCTTAGAAACGTAGTCGATCGCTGCTTGAACAGTAGTGATCTTTTCAGCTTCTTCATCAGGGATCTCGGTATCAAACTCTTCTTCCAGAGCCATAACCAACTCAACAGTGTCCAGAGAATCTGCACCCAGATCGTCAACGAAAGATGCCGCTGGCTTAACGTCTTCTTCTTTAACGCCCAGTTGCTCTACAATGATTTTCTTTACACGTTCTTCGATGTTGCTCATTAGTTTTCTTTCCTATTCAAATTACGCACTTGCGTAAGATTGCGAGTAGTTTATTAGATTTGGCTGACAATGCAAGCTTAGTTTTCGTGGTCTAACCACGAAATTTCACTATCAATTGATACAGATCACTACTCAGTTGCGACAGAAATCCCTGCCATTCGCCCTTAAACCATGTACATGCCGCCATTCACATGCAAAGTTTCGCCTGTGATGTAAGCGGCTGAGTCCGAGGCCAAGAAGAGCACTGCGTTCGCAATTTCTTGCGCTTGCCCTAATCGTTCCATCGGAACCTGTGACATGATAGCTTTTTGCTGCTCTTCGGTCAGCTCATCTGTCATATCGGTCTGGATAAATCCAGGAGCGATAGCATTAACTGTAATTTGACGAGATGCAACCTCTCTTGCAAGAGATTTTGTAAATCCAATCAAACCCGCCTTTGCTGCCGAGTAGTTAACTTGACCTGCATTCCCCATGGTGCCTACCACTGAACCGATATTGATGATTCGGCCAAAGCGCTTTTTCATCATGGTACGCATCACAGGTTTTGATAGTCTAAATAACGATGTCAGGTTAGTGTCGATAATATCCTGCCATTCATCATCTTTCATCCGCATCAGCAGATTATCACGGGTTATACCCGCGTTGTTGACTAGAATATCAACATCACCGGCTTTTTCTTTGATCGAGGCGAATAAATGTGTAACAGATTCACTATCTGTGACATTAAGCACTAAACCAAAACCTTTGTCACCCAGATATTCTTGGATCGCCGCAGCGCCCTTCTCACTGGTTGCGGTTCCAATAACAACGGCACCGGCTTCGACCAGTGTCTCAGCTATAGCACGGCCAATACCGCGGCTCGCACCTGTCACCAAAGCCACTTTGCCTGTTAAATTCAGGTTGAAACTCATACAAACTCCTTACTCAGTTAATGCTGCTAATGAAGCGACATCATTAACCGCTTGGGCTGATAGTGATTTATTAATTCGTTTTGCTAATCCTGTCAATACTTTACCAGGACCACATTCCACCAGTTGGGTAATGCCTTTTTGGGCCATTAACTCAACAGTTTCGCTCCAGCGTACAGGACAATATAACTGACGCACTAATGCATCTTTAATGTCATCAGCAGAGGTGGGTGATGCCACATCAACGTTGTTAATCACAGTAATCGTTGGGGCATTAAACTGTACATCGTTTAATGCCACGGCCAATTTATCCGCCGCAGGTTTCATTAATGCGCAGTGTGATGGCACGCTTACAGGTAACGCTACCGCCATTTTAGCGCCCGCAGCTTTACAAGCTGCAGCTGCACGCTCAACCGCGTCTTTTTGACCCGCGATAACCACTTGACCAGGGCTGTTGAAGTTAACTGGGCTCACCACGTCGCCTTGAGTCGCTTCGGCGCAAGCATTCGTGATACCCTCGTTATCTAAACCGATAATGGCATACATGGCGCCTGTGCCAGCAGGAACCGCTTGCTGCATCAGTTGACCGCGTAACTCCACCAATTTAATCGCGTCTTTAAAATCCATGACTCCGGCGCACACTAAAGCAGAATACTCGCCTAAGCTGTGGCCTGCCAACATGGCTGGCATAGCTTTGCCTGAAGCCACATAGGCACGCCAAATCGCCACGCTCGCCGCTAATAGAGCTGGCTGGGTTTTATCGGTTTCATTTAAGCTTTCAACGGGACCTTGCTGAACCAATGCCCACAGGTCATAACCTAAGACGTCACTCGCCTCGGCAAAGGTTTGCCCAACAACGGCGTGTGATTCGGCAAGCTCGGCTAACATCCCTAGGGCTTGTGAACCTTGGCCTGGAAATACAAAAGCAACATTTTCCATATTCAAATTACCTATGGCTAACTTAATTTATTGAAAATCATGTGGAAACACATGTAGAGCTTAGAAGCGGATAAGCGCACTGCCCCACGCAAAACCAGCACCAAAGGCCTCGAGCAGCAGTAGATGCCCACGCTGAATACGGCCATCACGCACGGCTTCATCTAATGCTATAGGCACAGAGGCCGCCGAGGTATTACCGTGTTTAGCTAAGGTCAATACGACTTTATCAAGACTCATATCGAGCTTTTTCGCGGTGGCATTAATAATACGGAAGTTAGCTTGATGTGGCACTAACCAGTCAATTTCTGACTTATCGATATTGTTGATGCGCAAAGTCTCAGTCACAACATGGGACAATTGAGTCACAGCCACTTTAAAGACATCGTTACCTTTCATGGTCATAAAGCCGACCGCTTCTGAGGTTTCGCTTTGGCGTGGTGGGAAAGCGCATTTCAATAAGTCGCCTTGGCGACCATCGGCATAAATGTGGGTCGAAATGATCCCTGGCGTTTCAGATGCGCCAATCACAACAGCGCCCGCACCATCACCAAATAAAATAATGGTTGAACGATCTTCTGGCTCACATAGTCGAGACAGCACATCGGCACCAATCACTAATACTTTTTTTGCCGCGCCCGTTTTTACAAATTGATCGGCAACAGATAAAGCATAAACAAAGCCTGAACAAGCCGCAGCGATGTCAAATGCTGGAATGGTATGCACGCCAAGCATGGCTTGGATTTCACAGGCCGCTGCTGGAAAAGCATTGGGGGCACTGGTGGTACCGCAAACGATCATGTCTAAATCTGATGCTTCTATGCCAGCCATTTCCAGCGCTTTGAGTGCCGCTTGGTAGCCCATAGTTGAAACGGTTTCATCGAAGGCCGCGATGCGACGTTCTGATATACCTGTACGTTCAACAATCCATTGGTCAGTGGTTTCCACCATTTTTTCCAAATCTTGATTGCTACGCACCTGCACTGGCAGATAACTACCAGTTCCGAGAATTTTTGTATGCATAAGGAGGGATCAGTTATTTATATCTAAAAGAATCGACTCCAAACGATCTTTTATCATTTCAGGGAGTCGACGTTGAGCTTCCGTTACTGCCAAACTAATTGCTTGTAAATAGGCAGTTTCATCCGCGTTTCCATGGCTTTTTACAACTATTCCGCGCAATCCTATCAGACTTGCACCGTTATAGTGGTCGGGGTTCATCTGACTAAGGACCGCCTGAATACGTGGGGCGATAAGTTTAGCCAGAAAACGAACGAATAAACCTTGGGTTAGTCCCCGTTTTAACTGATGTACCAATAACTTGGCAATACCTTCTGAGGTCTTGAGCGTGATGTTACCCACAAAGCCATCACAAACAATCACATCCACAATACCGGAGTAGATTTCATCGCCTTCGATAAAACCTGTGTAATTGATTTGATCTGTGTGTTGCAACAACTGCGCCGCTTGCTGAACTTGATCGTTACCTTTAATTTCTTCAATGCCCACATTGAGCAAGGCGACTTTTGGCCGAGATTTCTTATCTACCGCTTCGCACAGGACAGAGCCCATCACGGCAAATTGAAATAAGGTTTCCGAGTCACAGGAAATATTCGCGCCCAAATCCAATAAATAGACAGGTTTTTGGGTCACCGCAGGTAAACAACTCACTAATGCAGGACGGTCAACGCCAGGTAAGGTCTTCAGCAACACTTTCGCCATTGCCATCAGCGCACCCGTGTTACCGGCACTCACACAAGCTTGCGCGCGGTCGTCACGCACTAACTCAATCGCCAATCGCATGGAACTGTTTTTACGTGTACGCAAAGCATGCACAGGTCGATCGGACATACTAACGACTTCATCGGTATGAATGATTTCTATGCGTGAAAGTAAATTTGCTTCCGCTTGACGTAGATAGACATCAATTTCAGTCTTGTCACCGACTAAAATGATTTTAAGAAAAGAATGTAATTGTAGTGCCCGCAAGGCTGCAGGCACTGTGACGTGGGGGCCATGATCACCACCCATTGCATCTAACGCAAGCGTCAGATTCGTCATTAGGAAACCAACAAATTACTTGTTGATTACCTTTTTACCGCGATAGAAGCCATCTGCAGTCACATTGTGACGCATATGGATTTCACCGCTGGTAGCGTCTACAGACAGCTGAGCAGTGCTCAGTGCGTCATGTGAACGGCGCATTCCGCGCTTTGAACGTGATTTTTTGTTCTGTTGTACAGCCATTGGCCTGTCTCCTAGATTACTTGCTCTTCAGTTTTTCTAACACTGCAAACGGATTTGGACGCTCCTCATGAGCGGGTTCGATCTCGCCTACAACCATGTCTTTAGATCCAGCACTGCAATCAATTTCTTGATGCATTGGGATTATCGGCATAGCGACTATCAATTCATCTTCGATCAATTGATGTAGACGTACTTCGCCAATTTCATTGCACTCAATTGGGTCATACGCATCCGGGAGCTCATCGATTTCTGCCTTAGTCCGGCATGGACCGAAGCAAAACTCGACCGTAACCTCAGTGGTAAATAGCGTCATGCAACGTTGACATATCAGAGTGAGCTCCGTCACAGCCTTCCCTTTCAGGTAGACTATCCCCTGTAAATCTACGCCACATTCAAGCGACACTGCCACATCGGAACAGTCGCCGGAACATAACTCATTTAATCTTTTCAATTGCACACCAGGAACAACGCCCTGATAAACTAGGCGACTCGAGGCGGCGCGAAATGGATCAATTGAAACCGGTATCTTTACTGTTTGCATAAGGCGCGCATATTATAGTTTGAAAACGCTAGAGTCAAAGAAAAAATTCTAACTTAAGTCCCAGTTTGCGACTTAAGCCTTTCTCCAGCCCCAACATTGAAATTGACGGAAGCGAAATAGTACCCAAGCACGAGGTCGCATACAAGCATAAGCCGACTAAAATAGTCGCATTCACGGAAAAGAAACCGTAAAAGACGAAACTCTTGCACTCTCTAGCGCAGATTGGTCACAATATGAGTCACTCTTTTGCGGATATCCTATTATGCCAACCCCATTAATCTTAGCTTCGACCTCTGTATACCGACAATCTTTACTGCAAAAACTCGGTCTTCCCTTCGAATGCTGCAATCCTGATATTGACGAAACGGCGCATATCGATGAATCGGCCCATGCCTTAGTGCTGCGATTAGCCAAAGCAAAAGCCGTCGCAGGTGCAGAACAATTCCCCGATGGGCTGATTATTGGCTCCGATCAAGTTGCCGTCATTGATGGCAAGATTATCGGTAAGCCCCATGATTTTGACAATGCCGTCGCGCAGCTCACCCAAGCCTCTGGCAAGGCCATCACCTTTTATACTGGTCTTGCACTCTATAATGCCGAAACGGGCGCCATGGCCGCCGAGGTTGAACTCTTTACGGTTCATTTCAGGCATCTTAGCCATGCGCAGATTGTCGCCTACATAGAAAAAGAAGAGCCCTACTACTGCGCGGGCAGTTTTAAGAGTGAAGGCTTAGGCATAGCGTTATTTACCGAGCTTGAAGGTCGCGATCCGAATACCTTAGTTGGCTTGCCACTGATATTACTGACGGAAATGTTGTTAGCCCAAGGGGTAGACGTTCTCGCTTAACCGGCTTACACGTTAGCTTATTCGTTTACTGAGGTTTTGCTCTGCGTGCTCTGTTTATTAAATCGATTAAGCGCACCCAAAAAATGCCGAGCAGCAGATTCGTTTTATTGACGGGAAGATGGGACGTAAATAAAGGTAACAAAGAAGTACTCATGCGTAGCGGCATGTATTGCCGCTTCAGCATTAAATAGCAGTGTTAGAGGTATTGCAGCAATTGCGCAGGAGAGTCAATCAAGGCGATAGGTCCTGCTTGCAGTAACTTTTCGGCACTGTGGGCGCCATAGGTCACGCCAATACTATCAATCCCGGCATTGGCCGCCATGGTCAAATCCAGCAGAGAATCACCCACCATCAAGGCTCGGTTCGGAGCAATATTCAATTCTTTCAGCAAACTTGAGATCATTTCAGGATGGGGTTTGCTGTGCACTTCATCGGCGCAGCGTGATGCAACAAAGTATCGACCTAAGCCCGTTTGCGCAAAAACGCGGTCAAGCCCTGCACGGGCCTTACCGGTTGCAACAGCTAATTGATAACCTTGAGTATGTAACTCATCGATTAAAATAGGTGCTTGTGCAAAGAGTGGCGTTGGCGTGGTGTCTAAATGCAAATATTGTGCTTTAAACTCAACGCGCATCTGCTGATATGGATCATCTTCGCCTTGGCTAAGTGCATTTTTAGGATGCTGCTGATGCTGAGAATTGGCAGAAGAAGCGCTGAGATTGAGCCCATGAGGAAACAGGACTCGCAGCGCTTCAGTCATAGAAAGACCGATGATATCGCGAATATCGCTTTCGGTTGGGATAGGTAACTGCAATGCCTTAGCCATATTTTCAATACAGGTGATAATTTTACCGATGGAGTCCATCAGGGTGCCATCCCAATCGAAAATCACTAAATCGTATTGCTTTATCTTCATCCTTGAAACCTATCCCCGTCGATTACACACGCTTTAACTTATCTAATAATTGCGACAAATTTTCATCTAAAGGCGCAGAAACCCGCATCACTTCATCATTTTCTGGATGAATGAACATCAACTCAGCCGCATGTAAAAAGAGTCGAGTTAAGCCTAATGCACGCATGCTGTCGTCAAACCCTTGCTCGCTGTATTTATCATCACAGGCGATAGGATGACCCGCAAATTGGCAATGCACCCGAATTTGGTGAGTCCGCCCAGTGACAGGGCTTGCCTTCACAAGCGTACAACCTTGGTAACGCTGCATAATTTTAAAGCGCGTTTCTGAAGGTTTCCCTTCCGCATTAACACGTACAATGCGTTCACCGGATTTAAGGGTGATTTTTAATAAAGGCTGTTTAACGGCTTTATCTTGTGCAGACCATTCACCTTTCACTAAAGCCAAATAGTCTTTCTGCATCTTTTTATATCGAAGCTGATCATGCAGATGTTTAAGCGCACTACGTTTTTTTGCCACCAACAACACACCCGAAGTATCTTTATCGAGACGATGTACTAACTCTAAAAACTTCTGTTGAGGGCGCAGCGAACGCAGGGCTTCAATCACACCGTAATCGACACCACTACCGCCATGCACAGCAATACCTGCAGGTTTATTCAACACGATCAAATGATTGTCTTCGTGCAGAATACGGTCTTCGAGTTGCGAAACTTTGCTTAAGTTCGCCGATGGCGCGGTACGATTATCTGGCTCTGCCACTCGGACAGGCGGAATACGTACTATGTCACCAATCTGCAATTTATACTCGGGTTTGATGCGTTTCTTATTCACTCGAACCTCGCCCTTGCGGACAATCCGATAGATCATGCTTTTCGGCACGCCCTTCAGCTTGGTCATTAAGTAGTTATCGATACGCTGTTCAAAGTGATCTTCATCAATCGTGATCAACTGAACCTGTTGTGTGGTGGATTCTATATTCATGATGCGCCATCTAATTATAACGGTCGCCATTGTACAACAACTGAGAAGAATTGTGCCTTTCCATTGCTGAATTTTTTGATTATTGCTATATTTCACCAGCGATTAGGGATAAGCCGTGAATAAAGTGTTCACAACGCCCTGATCCCAAGCGGAAAATTTAACGGATAAAAAAACACTTTCCTGATAGCAAGTCATTGATTTGCAAATCGTATAATAAGTAAAAATACCACAAATGCGTTTTTTACGATTAAATCGAGAAAGTCGCCTTACTTTAATAAGGTTTACCCTAGATTTTCCTCCCCGATTTCGAAGGATATTTTAACTTGTCGTCAGACAAACCGATTCGACTTGGGCATTACCGGAAAGAAACTAAAGAATTTATGGGGTTGGTTGATGTTTTACAACGAATTCCTTGTTTTTGTAATCATTAAAAAATAAGCCATAAATAGGATGCGACACGCAGCGACTGCGTCTAACAGCAATGCGCACCTCTTGCCTAGCCACCAGCCGTGAGGCTCAGTTGACCTACTGCTAGGCCCGTAATGCAGCGAAGCGCGATGTTTGATGACCTCTATTTAAAGAAGAATGACGTCATCATGAAACGTATGTTAATTAATGCAACTCAATCAGAAGAGTTGCGTGTTGCCCTTGTTGATGGGCAACAACTGTATGATCTAGATATTGAAAGTCCAGGTCATGAGCAAAAAAAATCAAACATTTACAAAGGTAAAATTACCCGCGTAGAACCGTCTTTAGAAGCCGCTTTCGTTGACTACGGTGCTGATCGTCACGGCTTTTTACCGCTAAAAGAAATCGCCAGAGAATATTTCCCGAAAGGGTATTCGTTCCAAGGTCGCCCAAATATCAAAGAAGTGGTCAGTGAAGGACAGGAAGTTATTGTCCAAATTGACAAAGAAGAACGCGGCAATAAA
Source organism: Shewanella septentrionalis (assembly GCF_025370265.1). Lineage (NCBI taxonomy): Bacteria > Pseudomonadati > Pseudomonadota > Gammaproteobacteria > Alteromonadales > Shewanellaceae > Shewanella > Shewanella septentrionalis. The sequence goes on from NZ_JAMTCC010000015.1 coordinate 42,392, forward strand.
GGCGCAGCCTTAACGACCTTCATCAGCCTTGCAGGCTCTTACTTAGTATTAATGCCAAACAACCCACGTGCAGGCGGGATTTCTCGTCGCATCGAAGGTGATGAGCGTACTGAGTTAAAAGAAGCAATGGCCGATTTAGAAGTGCCAGCGGGCATGGGGCTTATCGTTCGTACTGCCGGTGTAGGCAAAGAATCTGCCGAGTTAAAGTGGGACTTAAAAGTTCTGCAACACCACTGGGCGGCAATCACCGAAGCTTCACAAGTTAAAGGCGCTCCTTTCTTAATTCACCAAGAAAGCAATGTGATCGTGCGCGCTATTCGTGACTATTTACGCCGTGATGTGGGCGAGATCCTCATCGATCATCCCCGTATTTTCGAAGAAGCTAAGCAACATATCGCCTTAGTTCGCCCAGATTTCGTTGAGCGCGTCAAACTTTACGAAGCCGAAGTGCCGTTATTCACTCACTTCCAAATCGAATCACAAATCGAATCCGCCTTCCAACGCGAAGTGCGTCTGCCATCTGGCGGCTCGATTGTTATCGACCCAACGGAAGCCTTAACCTCAATCGATATCAACTCTGCCCGTGCCACTAAAGGCGGCGATATTGAAGAGACAGCACTGAACACTAACCTTGAAGCCGCCGATGAAATTGCCCGTCAATTACGTCTACGTGACTTAGGTGGCTTAGTGGTGATCGACTTTATCGATATGACGCCTGTGCGCCATCAACGTGAAGTTGAAAACCGTTTACGTGATGCTGTGCACCACGACCGCGCCCGTGTGCAGCTAGGTCGCATCTCGCGTTTCGGTTTGATGGAAATGTCGCGTCAACGTCTGCGTCCATCCTTAGAAGAATCCGCTGCGCACATCTGCCCTCGCTGTCACGGTCAAGGGACGATTCGCAGTACAGAGTCTTTAGCACTGTCGATTTTACGTTTGATGGAAGAAGAAGCCATCAAAGAAAATACCTCGCAAATTGAAGCCATTGTGCCTGTCGATGTGGCGGCATTCTTGTTAAACGAGAAACGCAAAGCCATTCGCATCACAGAGCAACGTCACGATGTCGAAGTGTATGTGATACCTGATGCGCACATGATGACGCCAGATTATCGCGTGATCCGTCACCGTAGTGATGATGAAATCAGCGAATCGAGCTATAAGCGTATCGAACAGCCTGAAGCCAAATTGTATGAGCCACGTAAACTGGAACGTACCGCAGCGCCTATTCCGGCATTAAAAGGGTTTGCCGCGCCACAGAAAGTGGAACAAGCCCCATCACCAACGGTGAAAGTTGAAGCGCCACAACCAGGCTTCTTCAGCAAGCTTGTGAGTGCAATCAGTGCCATGTTTGCACCAAGCGAAAAAGCAGAACCCGTAAAAGTTGTTGAAACTAAAACAACCGATACCAGTGCAGCTAACGCAAATCGCCGTAACCGTCGCAACGATACTCGCCGCCCACGTAATGCCCAAGATGCCGACAAAGCAAAAGAAGGTACGCGTGAGCCACGCAGCCGTAATTCGAAAAAACCGGCCGATGCAGCGGTAAATACAAGCGCTCAAGAACGTCCTGTTCGTGAGAAAGAAGAAACTAAACGTCCAGCGCGATCCGAACCTAAGCCACGTGTACAAGCACCAAAAGACGTGGTTGCTGACGTAGAAGCCGATGCACCTAAGCAAGAAGTCGCCCGTGAACGTCGTCAACGTCGTAACATGCGCCGTAAGGTGCGTATCGATAATGGCCATAACACGCCAGATAATGCTATTCCAATTGCACCAGAAGATGCCGCTGAAGTATTAGCTGAAATTGCTGCCGTTAACGCCGCGGCGGCGAGCACTATCAGTGTTGACACTAAAACTGAAGTTGCCCAAGCACCAACTGAAACAAAAGCACCAAGAACACGTCGTCAGCCTCGTAAAGAAACGGCACCTGTTCAAGAATCGGCAGAAAATATTGCAGTAGAAGAAAAAGCGATAATTTCTACAGAAACTGAAGCCCCAGCAGTTGAGCCAGTGAAAACAGCTGAACAAACTGAAGTGGTTACAGCTGATGTTACAGCACCTATGGATGCGATATCGCAAGATAACGACGCAATTGATACTGAAAGCGAAACTGCTGATGATCAAGCAAAACGCGAGCAAAGAGATGGTCAACGTCGTAGCCGTCGTAGCCCGCGTCACCTTCGTGCAGCGGGTCAACGCCGTCGTCGCGACGAAGATGACCAAGGTACATCAACGCCAGCGCAATTCATCCCTAACGATGAATTGGGTGCTGACCAAGAGTATCCAAGCGAAGTCGCCAGTGTCCGTGTAGAAGCGCCAGTTGTTGCAACTAAAACAGATGCAGTGACTGAAACTCAAGTAACTGCTAAGTCCGTTGAAGTAGAAATAGCACAAGCTAGCGAAGCACCTGTTGTTGAAGCTCCTGCAGTCGTTAAAGCTGAAGCGAAAGTTGAAACGCCAGCAAGTGACGTTGCATCAGTCGAAACTCAGCAAGTTGATACTAAGCCAATTGAGACTAAAGCCACTGAAGCGGATGCGCCAAAAACGGTTGAAGTGAAAATTGACGTTGCACCAGTCGTTGAAGCTCCAGTAGCCAGCGTTGCAGTAGAAACCGAAGTGGTTAACGCCCCTGTAATTGAAAGCCCAGCGGTTACACCAGCAGCGCCAAAAGTTGAAGCGGCTAAAGTTGAAGTGGCTAAGACTGAAACTGCTGTAGAGCCAAGCGTTGCACCAAGTGTTGAAGTTAAAGAAGCGATTAAAGCTGCAGCCTCTGCTCCAATGGCAAAACCTGCTGCTATCGCTAAGCCTCAAGCAACAGTGCAAGTGGCCCCAACGACAGTGAATCCGCAAATCACTGACGCCCTTGTAGTCAACAAGCCGAAAGCCGCAAGCCGTTTCGGTTCTATGGTGTCTTCGGATATGACCAAGCCTGTAGTTGAAGTGAGAGAGCAAGTGGCAGTGCCTAAAGGACGCGAGTATGAGAATACTGCAACCGAAGAGCCTACCGCCAAAATTAAACTCACTAACGGTGCTGAGTCGGATATGGCTCGTCCATAACCACTTTAGTTAGTCAGAAAAGCCATGCGATTGCATGGCTTTTTTATTTCTATCGTAAAGCTCACACTATATTTAAGGTTTAGCTCAAGCCATTTTTTTGTTAGTATTCGCGCCTTATTTTTATCCACACAACAACTTAATAACAGAGGTTCAATGTTTGATCTCATTCGCCACAAAACGTCTAGCCATAAAGCCGATGTGCTTTCAGGGCTAACAGTTGCACTTGCGCTTATTCCTGAAGCGGTCGCATTTGCCTTTGTCGCCCATGTAGAGCCTATGGTTGGACTTTATGCGGCCTTTATTATGGGGCTAATAACGGCACTGATTGGTGGCCGTCCTGGAATGATTTCGGGTGCAACGGGCGCTATGGCCGTTGTCATGGTGTCTTTGGTCGTTGAGCACGGTGTCCAATATTTATTTGCTGCCGTGGTCTTAGCGGGACTTATCCAGATCTCTGCTGGCGTGTGTAAACTAGGTAAATTCATTCGCATAGTGCCCTATCCCGTCATGATTGGCTTTGTGAATGGTCTAGCGATTGTAATTTTCCTCGCCCAGTTAGGTCAGTTTAAAGTTAAGGATGCCAGCGGAAATCTAGTCTGGCTGCCCCAAGAACCATTAATGTTGATGTTAGGTTTAGTGGCTCTGACGATGGCCATTATTTATTTTCTGCCTAAGATCACCACAGCAGTCCCTTCATCATTAGCCGCAATCCTCACTGTGACGACACTGGTCGTAGGACTCGATCTGGATACTCGTAACGTACTCGATTTCCTCAAAACCATGAGTGGTAACGACAATGCGACCATAGCAGGTTCATTACCTAGCTTTGCGATTCCCTCTGTGCCTTTTAATCTTGAAACCTTATATATCATCCTGCCCTATTCCTGCATCTTGGCGGCAGTCGGTCTTATCGAATCTCTGCTAACGCTGACTGTGATAGATGAGATGACCAATACCCGTGGCCGCAGCAACAAAGAATGCGTCGGCCAAGGCCTTGGAAACATCACCAGCGGTTTCTTCGGTGCTATGGGTGGTTGTGCCATGATAGGTCAATCTATGATTAACATTAACTCGGGTGGACGCGGCCGATTATCAGGAATTACAGCTGCAGTTGCACTGCTTGCCTTTATCTTATTTGGCGCTTCATTTATTGAGATTATTCCCCTTGCGGCGCTGGTTGGAGTGATGTTTATCGTTGTGCTCGGCACCTTTGAATGGGCAAGCTTTAAGTTTATGGGCAAGGTCCCGAAACACGATGCCTTCGTTATCGTGCTAGTGACAACGGTAACCGTATTTACCGATCTAGCATTTGCGGTATTTGTCGGTGTCATTGTTTCAGCCTTAGTCTTTGCCTGGGAACATGCCAAGCATATCAATGTGACTGAAGAGCAAAACAATCAAGGCTGGAAAGTCTACAAACTCAATGGTCCATTGTTTTTCGGCTCAATCGCAAACTTCCTCGAATTATTTGACCCAGCAAAAGATCCTCAAGATGTGGTTATCGACTTTAAGAACTCTCGAGTCGCCGATCACTCCGCATTAGAAGCAATAGACACGCTCGCTGAGCGTTATGGCAATGCTGGTAAGAAGTTACACTTGATCCACTTGAGCGCTGACTGTAAAGCACTGCTGCATAAAGCGGGAAATCTTGTCGAAGTGAATCAACTCGATGATCCTCACTATAAAGTGGGCGATGATAAGCTGGATTCATAATCTAATTTTCAACAATAAGTGCTAGCTTAAATTAAATATGAAATACCAAAGCCTGAATCGCAATGCTCAGGCTTTTTTATTATCGCTAATCATTTAACGATAAAGCTGATTTATATCAATAAGTAACTCCTCATCCCCTCAGTTCTAACACGTCTAAACTTAGTCATGACGAGATTTATAGTTATGCACTCACCTATGCAGACCTACACCAACAGACTCCAAAGCAATAATAATGCCCCCTGCGATGTCTGCTTATCCTGATCCATGCAACGAGAATATGATGGGATAAATGCGTTATCGGCCTAGAATTGAGGTTACGCTTACACTGAATACAGTATCGAGAATACAGTATCGAGAGGTGTAATAGTGTTTAATGCAACTGATGCAAACATGGAGGATGAATCGAAAGAGCTTTATTGAAGTTTAACTCTCTAGAAATGATGTGTCTTGGAGATAAAGAGAAAATCTGAAAGTAGGTGCTAACAACTATTACGGTAGGCTAAGAAGCCAGTTGAGCAACCTAAGCTCATTAATCTAGCGACTATTTATATAACTTTTAACGGAGAATACTACACAATACAGAAGACCAGAAGACCAGAAGACCAACTAACCTACAAAAGAATGTTAAATTTCACACAAACAAAAAGAGCCATGGAATAAACCATAGCCCTTTAATCCATTGCTATCAGCTCTAGGCTAACAGCACTGAAAATTAACCAATGATAGTTACGTTTTCAGCTTGTGGACCTTTTTGACCTTGAGTCACAGTGAAAGACACTTTTTGGCCTTCATCAAGAGTTTTGAAACCGTCAGAGTTGATCGCACGGAAATGTACGAATACGTCTGGACCAGATTCTTGCTCAATGAATCCGAAACCTTTGTCAGAGTTGAACCACTTAACAACACCAGTAACTTGAGACATGATATAAATCCTGTAAATAAAAAATTAAAGCCTTAACGGCGGTGGAGCTGGAAAATGCCGGTATTACTTATGTTTACAGGACGAACTGGTCGTATTGAACACATAAATATAAGCCCAACCTTCAAGCTGATAAGACTATAAACCATTCTAAAGATAAGTCAACATACTGCGACACTTTGGATTATTTATTTTGCCTAAATCTACTTTGCGGTTTTGCAACCGGCTAGCTGAACACTCAGTTCATGCTGCTTAGCAAGTATAGTTAAACATTTTAAATAATTTATTTCAATAGCTTAATCTTATCGCTTATCTTGAAATGCGATGCACTTCAATTTGGAAATCCAATTCACAACTCAGTCCTTGCAGAGCAAATGCTTGCTTTTGCTCATCGGTAAACTTCCAAGCGTAAGGCGTCATTTCTAAAAAATGAGCAATATGTTCACTTTTTGTCAGTTCAAGTTGAGAAATTAAGCGTTCCTGATGCAGGCACTCAAATCCGGGAATATGCGCTGCTGATACGGGATGTAATCTAGGCTCAGCATAAATCTGTTGCTTCAAGGCGAAGTGATGTGAAGGTCCGGGAGAGACTGTGATCAAGATACCACAATCGGCCATAATGCGTTGTAACTCTTCAACTTTGGAAGGTGCATAAATGCGAATGGCAAGATCGACACTTTGAGAGGCGATGGGCATCTCATAGGCACTTGCCACACAAAATGCTAAATTGGGGTAGCGTTTAGCCGCATATTTAATTGCTGACTTAGAAATATCTATGCCTTGTAAATCACAATCATGGTGCTGGCTCAACACATTGAATAAACGCTGGCTGTAGTACCCTTCCCCACAGCCTATATCGAGGATCTGCTTTGCTTCAGCACCAAATTCGAGCGCGAGTGCATTCACTCTATCACTCAAATCTTGATAGTAGCCTTCGTTTAGAAATTCACGCCGAGCAAACATCATCTGCTTGTTATCGCCAGGATCTTTTGAGTTTTTCTTCTGTACGGGCAATAAGTTGACATAGCCCTCTTTGGCCATATCAAACTTATGTTGCTGTGGACAACCCCAAGTTCGATCCGTTAACGTCAGCGGCGCGGAACACAGGGGACATAAATAATGCATAGTGGACTCTTATCGTTTAACTAAATTTTGGCAAGAAAAGTTTACGTTTCGTCTTCCATCAATCGATCAACCATCTGGATCAGTTCAGGTGGGGCAAGCAACTCATAACACTCTAATTTTCTTAATAACTTATCTGTGTTATCAACATCATTAGCGGCGCGGTTGTAATTGGGACGCTCAAACATATGGGTATAGGTTCTAAATAACCACTGTTGTTTCTGAAGTAACAAGGGATCGAGCCTTAATACCTCGTCGGCAAGGCTAGCGTGACATTGGCCAAGCTCCCCGCGTAAAAATGCTTGTAATTCTAACCTAACTTGCTCGATTTCGGTCATGTAAATAGCAAGGGATTCTGACGATGCGGCATAGTCGTATTGTCTTGCTAACAGCGCTTTGGCGACCATCAACGCTTTAGGCTCATGTAAGACACGTAAATCGGCTTCTAAAGGCACTAACTCAAACTTTGAATCAGCTTGTAAGGCAAAGGTTAAGCAATTCTCTGCGCCTAAACGATTAGCCATATCTAAAGTAAAAGATACGCCCCGTCTCAATTCTGCTGCGCAAAATTTTGCGGCAGTGCCCATTCGCGTATAAAGCCGAAAACCTTGCCCTAGACTTCGAGTGATCGGTGTATTAAAGGCCTGTGCACTTTGCGGTAATGATTCAACCTTAAGACCCATAAACGGTTGAAAGCGGATAGCAATATTTTGCGGGGTTCCAGCTTCAGCAATAACGACGACCTCTAGCAAAGGCGCACTGATCGCCTGTAATACAATAAAATCACTGATATCGTCGGGTAATCGCAATGTGAGTATCGACGCCTTTTCAGCATCAAGCACCATAGGCTCATTTAGAAATTGATGATACATAAGACATAATTCCTCTGTTCAGCCGCGATTGTACCGTCGAATCTTAATGAAGATCACCTATTAAGCCGTTATATTTTCAAGATAATGGCTTAATCATCTTAGTGGTGTAAATGTTCATTCGGGGAATTTCGGTGTTAAGATGTTATTATTCGACAAACTGTCATTTGAATTTAATTTATGTCTAATCATTCTCAGCCAAGCATATTTTGGCACGACTACGAAACCTTTGGGGCTAACCCGGCGAAAGACAGACCCTCGCAATTTGCCGGTATTCGCACGGATTTAGATCTCAATATTATCGGTGAGCCTGAGACATTTTATTGCAAGCAAGCCCCTGATTATTTGCCGTCACCAGAAGCGATATTGATCACAGGGATCACTCCGCAGTTAGCCAATTTAAAAGGCATCCCTGAAACTGAGTTTATGGGGCGTATTCAAGCACTGTTTAGCCAGCCAAACACCTGTGTCGCGGGCTACAACTCACTGCGTTTTGATGATGAAGTGACTCGTTATGGCTTTTATAGAAACTTTATCGATCCCTATGCCCGTGAATGGCAAAATGGCAACTCTCGTTGGGATATCATTGATTTAGTACGCGCGTGTTACGCATTTAGACCCGAAGGGATCAATTGGCCAACCAAGGAAGATGGATCTCCTAGTTTTAAGCTAGAACATTTGACCCAAGCGAATGGTTTAAGCCATGAGAAAGCCCATGATGCCATGTCTGATGTGTATGCAACCATCGCTATGGCAAAACTCATTCGCGAGAAACAGCCTAAGTTATATCAGTACTATTTTGACCTGCGCCGTAAACAAGCGGTGAGCGATCAAATCGATGTGCTCAATATGCAGCCGTTAGTACACGTGAGCTCTAAGATTAGTGCGCGCAATGGTTGTACGACGTTGATTTCCCCCGTGGCGCACCATCCAACCAATAAAAATGCGGTTATTTGCGTTAATTTAGCCATGGATTTAACGCCACTCTTTGAGCTAGATATCGAGCAAATTAAAACGCGTATGTATACGCCAAGAGCCGATCTTGCCGAAGACGAATTACCGATCGCGGTAAAACAAATTCATTTAAATAAGTGCCCTTTTATCACTTCGGCTAAAATCCTCAGCGATGAACATGCCGCTCGTTTAGGCATAGATAAAGAATTTGCCAGAGAGCAATATAAACGCCTTAAACTTCACCCAGAACTACGTGAAAAACTGGCGCTCTTATTTGAGCACGATGACAGCAGAGCGACCACAGATCCCGATTTGATGCTGTATTCAGGTGGTTTCTTTAGCCAAGCTGATAAAGCGAAAATGGAAATCATCCGTCATACCCTACCGCAAAATCTAGCGGCGCTAGACTTGCAGTTTGATGATCCACGTATCCCTGAAATGCTGTTTCGTTACCGCGCCCGTAATTATCCTGAACTACTCGATTACGAAGAGTCACAGCGCTGGCGTGAATTCTGTCAAAGTCGCTTAGCCGATCAAGACTACGTACTTAAATTAGAAAATCTGCTACAAGATACGCAAGCGGATGAGACTAAGCAGAAGTTACTGGCTGCCCTTTGTCATTATTTGCGTGAACTTTAAGTTTAATCAATTCAAGCTTAAGTCTTTTATTTAATAGTCTTAAGCTTGTTTATATTCGTGAATAGACTCACTCTATTAGGCGCATAACTTAAATTGTTTACTATCGAACACACACATTTGCAGCGTATAAACGCGAGCTAACTCGCATTTATGCTGTAACAAAATTACTAGAATGTTCTTCCATGAACTTAACAAATAAGGAATCGGGAAATGCAAGATAGATTCATTCGTAGCATAACCCAACTGCCAACGCCGTTAGCCGATGCTCTCATTCCGATGTTGCACCAGAATTTTGCTGGGCACTTAGATGCGCAGCAACTTGCCACGCTCACAAGTGCAAGCAAGATGACCGAAGCAGAAGTGTTACTGGCACTGCTGCCGATAGCTGCTGCACTGGCGAAACCGCCTATTAGCGAGTTTTATGTCGGTGCGATTGCCAAAGGCAAAAGTGGCGATATCTACATGGGTGCCAACTTAGAATTACCCGGTGAAGCGCTGTTTCATTCTGTCCATGCAGAACAAAGCGCTATCAGCCATGCATGGCTCAGCGGTGAAAGCCAAATTGTTGATATCATAGTCAATGCCAGCCCTTGCGGCCATTGCCGTCAATTTATGAATGAGCTGGTTGAAGGAAGTAAGATCAGCATTCATCTACCCGCACAGGAAAGCCATCCACTGGCCTATTATTTACCCTATGCCTTTGGCCCAAAAGACTTAAATGTCACTTCGCCTTTAATGGCAAAGCAACAAACTGAATTTGCTTTAGATAGTGCCGATCCTATGATCATCGAAGGTTTAGATCATGCCGGTTTAAGTTACGCGCCTTACACTCAGAGTTTTGCTGCCGTGGTTTTAGAAACGCGCGATGGCGCAACCTATTGTGGTCGCTATGCAGAGAACGCGGCATTCAATCCTTCTATGCTGCCGATGCAGATGGCCTTGTCGAATCTCGTTCGCCATAATCGTGAATTTAGCGATATCAGCCGCGCGGTGTTGATTGAATCATCTCAAGGAAAAATCAGTTTAGTCGGCGCGACTATGGATGCACTCCATACCGTAGCCGCCATCGAACTTGAGCACATAGTCATCGATCCCGTGTAACGTCTGCTTCAAATGCCAAGGGTGCTTCAAAATGCCAACGGCGAAATACGTTAATGCGTATTTCGCCGTTGGAACACTCGATTAATGCGTCAAATTTAAGTTATCTATTTTAGGCCATTTCTTCTGGCATGAGACTCAGCTTTGCGCTGTGCCATTCTGGCAAAACAAGCTTGCCGCTCCACATCTGACATAGCGCGCCAGGCTAAAATCTCATCGAGATGCCTAAAGCAACCTAAGCAAATATCTTGCTGATCTAAACAACAATTGCGGATACAGGGATTGGCATTAGGATCATTCTGACCAGACGGCATATTCATTGCCACAGGGTTCAGTGAAGTGGAATCGGCGGCCACCTGGGAAACTAAAGATCTCTGCCGTAATCGCGCCGCCAGCGGCCACGACAGCCGTCAGAGTCAATTCTAAGTTCTGGCTGTAGATCACAATCAGCGGGCAGCCTTTTGCGAGGGTAAAATCCACCTCGGCTTGATAGAAGCCACCTGTGATCCCGACATCCATAAAGCAGCTGTATTCAGGACCGTAATCGACATAGGTCCAGCCAAATACCTGGCTAAAAAAGGCCTTAGAACTCGCAATATCGCGGCTCGGGATTTCCAAATAATTGATGCTGTGTTGAAGGTTCATAGACTTCCTTGCTATTTAATATGGGGACAATATGATGGGCACAAAATGCATGAATAAAAAATGGGAGCCAAAGCTCCCATTCTATTCGCGGCTTTAACTCAGGTTAACCTTGGATTAAGGCTGCGACAAGTCCAATCAGACCACCAAACACCCCGCCCCAGATCACTAACCAACCTAAATGCGTTTGGATCATGTCCTGAACGATTTGTTTCACCATTTGCGGTGTCAGCTCGTTTAACCTTTGTTCCACTATGTTGGCAATTTTAGTTTGCAGATCGGCCATCACATTTGGCTGTTCGATTTCTTGTTTCAACAGCTCGTGGAATGCATCACTTTGCGCCATTTCAACTAAAGAGGCTTTCATCTTCACAATAAACGGCTCTTTTAGCGGTAATAATGCATCCGTACCGCCGAACATAGACAACATGCCGCCAAAGGAAGATTGCGCGACAGTGCTAATTAAGGCATCGAAAGAAGGCGCTAAATCGACCTTTTCAATCACGGGCGCCAAGTCTATTTTACTCAGCCCTTCTTTTTCAGACAGAAATCGGTCGATATTTTCTGTGGTAAAAAACTGCTTCATCATCAGATGAGCAATGCCCGCCTTAAACTCTTCGAAACGAGAAGGCACGACTCCCGAGCCATAGAGTCCGGGAACTTTCTCAAACAACATATAAACCGCAACCCAGTTGGTAATCGCACCCGATAAGGCAAACAATCCGACATTCAGGACAATTGCCGAATGCATCAGGTAACCCACAACCACCAAAGCAGCCGCCAATAAATTTGTTACTAAACTCTTATTCAATCTCGTATCCCCTAAGGTGGCATCGATAAGATGCAAAACTGGCCTATATTAACAAGTTAACGGGAGTCAGGTCTAACACTCAAACCACAGTAAATGAACCCATTTTCAAATCTGTTTTCAGTGCTAAGTCTTGGCGCGACAAGCTGCATCCTGCTCATCGCCAAAGCCGCAACGTCACAGAGCCGCTAACGGCCGATAGTCCTATGCAAAATAAGTGAATCTCCTTGTAGAACATTAAGTTAATTTAATGCTCACCGAGCTCAAAAATGCAGAAATTTTAATTTACCGACTGTGAATTATCAATGGGCCTCAACTACACTCAATTTGGGTTAGAAACCCGAAATAGGGTTTCCAAATACAAACTCAGAATTAAGAGCTTACACACAAGCCTTAAATACGGGCCTTAAACACAGCCACTGAACATCGGCTCAAATACAAAAGTTAACCACAATAAATTAGGGATGCGCTTATGGAATCGGCTTTTAATACTGCAGGGGCGTTAAGTTGGCATGAACTCACAACCAATAATACCGAAGAGGCCATGCGCTTCTATGCTGAGATTTTTGGCTGGCACTTTAAAACCGTCAAAATGCCCCACGGTCACTATCACATTATTGAAAACGAGGGGATCAGCATTGGCGGAATTACCGACAGTTTAATCCCCACCCTTCCCTCACATTGGACTGGCTATATTACGGTTAACGATGTGGATCAAGTGGCTATCAGTGCCAAAAAACTCGGCGGCGATATTCTGTTTGGCCCTGAAGACATTCCCGAAGTGGGCCGTTTTTGTTGGATAAAAGACCCACAGGGCGCCATTATTGCGGCCATTAGCTATTTAAAACGCTGATGTAAAAACTGACCTGAACATGATGATGAGTTTCGACTCAAGGATACGCCACAGGTTGATACAGATGTAGCTATCAATGTAGGAGATTGGTTGTCATTCAGCAACGACGGGGTTCAGAATAGGTTGTCGTCGGGTAATGCCAAGATTTCATTGATAAAATATAAATAATCTCTGGAAACATTAGCGTTAATCGCTAGAATGTTCGCACTTATGGCAGTTTTCCCCTGTCTTATGCATTGGAGCCTTGATATTAATGCTGACCCAGCTATCGCAATTCAAACACACTTTTTTTGCTCTCCCAAGGTACCTGCGTGTGCTTGTTTACCTCACCGCCGTCTACCTTAGCTATGTCTGCACATTAGGTTTAATCCTGCCCTATGCAATAACCACGCTGGCACCCGAAAAACTCTCTGCTTTACTCGGCCGTCCCGTCACCCTCGGGGATATCCGCATCAATCCCTTTAATTTCAAAGTCGAAATCGACCAACTAGCCATTAAAGAAAAAGACGAAAAAACGTTTGCAGGCTTAGCGCAAGTCCAATTCGAAGTGAACTTTTGGCAATCTGTTTTTAATCGCGCCGCCGTTATCGAAAACATACACATACAAGCGCCCTACGCACACATCATCCGCGTGGAGAAAAAAGGCAAAGCTGGATTCAACTTCGACGATATTCTGCAGACCTTGAACGAGCATTCCTCTGCGAGCACAGAAACAACACCCGCAGAAGCCAGCGCCCCCGTTCGTGTCCTGCTCAGCCAATTTGTATTAGATGCAGGGCAATTTAACTTCGATGACAAAATTACCCATGCTCAAGTTAATTATCCCAATATCAATTTAAAACTCAGTCAGCTCGATACTGAATATTTGATGTCGGCATTGTCGGCCTCAGTAGCACCAGCCACAAAAGCAAATAAGACTGAAGCCAACCCGACACCAAACGCCCAATCAGCCTCTGACACTGGCTCTGGCTCCCAAGTTATGCCAATTCAGCACAATCACTATGCGATTCAACTCAGTGATGATCATGCTGGTGAAATCAGTTTGCAGGGGCAATTCCAACTGTTCCCACTAAAAGTTGCGGGTGACGTCCACATCGCCAAACTGAAACTGACACCACTGTGGCGATTTATCGACGATCAATTTAAGCCAGCACTTACCGATGGCGAGATCACTGCCAAGACTCAGTATCAAGTGGATCTTGCCGAGAATGGCGAGTTGCAAATCACCAGCAACTATGGCCAGTTTATTGTTGAAAAACTGAACTTTAACGACCAAGAGCGCTCAGTGGTCAAGCTGCCAATCTTTGCCCTCGACGGTATTTCGATGGATCTGAAACAGCAGCAAGTGCACATCAATAAGCTTCACAGTGATGGCCTCACTGTAAACGCCATTTTGAGTCAAGACGGGCTCGATCTCGCGAGCTTGTTCATGCCTAAATCCGCCAGTGCGTCTACAAGTGCAGCGCCGCCAGTTGCTAATTCCATCGATGCTAAGCCGATAGATGCTAATTCGATAGAAGCTAAGCAGGCAGATGCTAAGCCACTAGAGGCCAAAAATGTTGAGAGCGTACAAGTAGCGCAAGTGGAAGAAAAGCCTCAACAGCCAATCAAGCAAACGCCAGTAACGAAGTCAACTGACACTTGGTTCGTGCAACTCGATGCGCTCAATATTGAAAACTACGATCTTAATCTGTCGGAGCAAAAGTTAACTGAGACACCGCAGCAATGGCGTGTGTATCCGCTTAACTTTTCAACAAAAACTATCACCAGCACCTTGGCCGAGCCGATTGATTATGCGCTGCAACTCAGCATTAATGACAAAGGTACTTTAAGCTCTAAAGGCCAGGTCGATGTGACAGGCGAAGCGATAGATGCCGATATTCAACTCGATAAGCTCGCATTAATCCAATTCCAACCGTATATCGCGCCCTACGTGAATATCCAGCTCAAGAGTGGTTTATTAAGCTCTGCAGGCAAGCTCACGGCTGATGCCAAGGGCAAAGCCATTTACGGCGGCAGTGTTGAGCTCGATGATTTAGCCATTCATGACAAATTGCGTAATGCCCCGCTGGTCAAATGGCAAAAGATGAATATCAATCAGCTGGATTTTGACCAACAAAAAAATCAAATCAAAATCGATCACTTAGCCTTTAATCAACCCTACGCCAAAGTGGTGATTGCTAAAGATAGAAGCACTAATATCAGCGACCTTATCGTCGAAACGCCTATTGCAGCAACTGCGACGAATAGTACGACTACAAACAGCACGCCCCCTGCTAAGCAAACCGCAACTGAGTCACAAACGGCAAGTAAGTCAGCAACGCCTGAGCTGAGCCTCGATATTCAAAAAATTAGCTTTAGCCAAGGCTCGGCTTACTTTGCCGATAACTCACTGACTCCGAATTTTGCTTCGGGAATTGAGCTGCTTGAAGGCAATATCACTCACCTGTCATCCACGCCAGGCACTAAAGCCTCGGTCGATATCAAAGGTAAGATTGACAAGTACGCGCCTGTAACCCTAAAAGGCGATATTAACCCTTTGTTAGACATGCCATATTTAGATCTCGATTTGATCTTCAAAAGTGTTGAGCTCACCTCAGTCAATCCTTACTCAGGCACCTATGCGGGTTACTACATAGATAAGGGACAGTTATCACTGTCGCTGAACTACAAACTCGATCAGAACAAGCTCAAGGGCAATAACCATCTAGTCATAGATCAACTGAAACTCGGTAAACCCAGTAATAGTGACCTTGCCACTAGCTTACCTATCACGCTCGCCATTGCGCTGCTACAGGACCGTAACGGCGTGATTGATTTAGGTATGGAAGTCTCAGGTGATTTAGACTCACCCAGCTTTAGTGTCGGCAGCATCATAATGACGGCGATTACCAATGTGATCACTAAAGCCGTCACTGCGCCCTTCACTTTCTTAGCGGGGCTGATAGGTTCAGACGAAAGCTTAGACAAAATCAGCTTTGCCGCCGGTCAATTCAGCCTAAGTGAAGATGAGCAGAAAAGTTTAGACAAACTCGCCAGCGCCTTACTCGACAGACCTATGCTCAAGCTCAGCGTTGAAGGGGAAGTCGATGCCATCAATGACAGCCAAGCCATTGCTGAGCGCATCATGAAGCGTAAATTGGCTAAGTTAGCCAATATCGAGTTCAGTGCGTTACCTGATGATTTAAGTCCAAGCCAATTTCCGACCCACGGGCCGCTAGCCGATGCGCTAGTGAAGCTTTATGAGCAGGAAGTTAAAGCCGATCCGGCACTAATAAAAGACACAGTTATCGCAGAGGCCAAAGACGCGCAGCTCTCCGATGACGAAATCACCACCCGCTGGCATATCGCTTTATATAATCTCTCGGTAAAAGCGCAGAATGTTAACGATGGCATGTTGGGTAATTTGGCCCAAGAAAGAGCCAAAGCCGTTAAAGCTTACCTTGTAGACGTGAAAGAGATTGCCCCAGAGCGGATCTTCTTGCTCGAAAGCCGAGTGAGTTTAACCCAAAATGTGGCCCAAGTGAGCCTTACCATAGATGCGCAATAGAGGCGAAATAGCCCCGCAATAACGCAAGCAGTTGCTATGTTTGCGCTAAAAGAAGCCCGCTAAAGTTCAGCTTTAGCGGGCTTCTTTCCTATGCTAAAGAGCATGCCTAAATGTATAGCTAAGCGCATATCAAATTGTTGCCGCTAAGCGAAAACGCTGTCCTTGTAACCAAAGAATCTTCTACCTGTTAATCCACACTAAAATGTTGGCCGCGCTTTGCGCCATAGGTTACACTCTGCGGCCTTTATGCTACTGGGATCGCACGCTCAAATCGCTAAATCTCAGTTTCGTTGCCCCCTTGCGGCGACACACGAATCACTTTTCAACACACATTATCATTGAGGTCACTGACATGTTTATCATTCGCTGGATTTTAGGCAGGATCATTCTGTTTTTAAACTTCGTATTTAGCCCTAAAAAGCGCCAACGTCCACTGGCAGAGCAACAACAGATTGATACTCAAACTCAAGCATTGGCCCTGTATCAGTATCCAGCTTGCCCATTTTGCGTAAAAGTCCGCCGTGCAATGCGCCGTCAGGGACTCAACATAGTGACCCACGACGCTAAAAAAGCGCCACACAAAGATGAGCTCGTCGCCCAAGGTGGCAAACAGCAAGTGCCTTGTCTACGTATTGAAGAAAACGGCCAAGTACAGTGGTTGTATGAATCTAAAGAAATCATTAACTACTTAGACCAACGCTTCGCCTAAATCGCGGCGCAACTGTCTGTGTAAACATCCAAATAAGTGCGCCCAGTACCTTTTTAATGAACTGTTTAATGGACTTCCCAATGAACTTTACAATGGGTTTTCCGTTGAAATATCGAGGTTTCGGGCGCAGTTCTTTTATCGCGTTGTTTTATCACATCTACTTACGCCACAAATATTCTCGGTCAGAATAATCAAATAACCACTGGGGCTGATACACCACCAATAGCGTTATCGCCATACCATTAAGCAATGCCTCGGGGAACGCCAGCAAAGGGATTAGCATCAAGTAATCATCCACTAACACATTCCAATCGTAATCCGCTGCAGACCACAACCACATCGCCCAACTCAATTGATGAAACACAGTTGAAAGGCCCGCATTGATAAAACCGCCTACGAAGATAAACACGAAAATGTGTTTAGGAAATAAATGATAACTATGACTGTATAAAATAAAACACAGGAACAGCGGCACAGCCATGGCAAACAGACTAAAAGCCCCAAAATCAGCGGGCTGTTTTAGTACAAAAAGACTAAAAAAAGCGCTCGGCAACAGTAATGCCACGGTCGCAAGACGCCAACCGAACATCAGCATACAGGTCACTATTCCCAGAAAATGCAGATGCAACCCAGTTTGAATACTGGCATTTAACGACCACAGCGCATTGACGCCCACCAGCGTCAGTAACAAGCGTAACTGCAGGTTTTTATCCCGTCGGATCTGCGCTAACTCTTCTTTTGGCCATATCGCATAGAGCCATAACGCCAAGAGCATAAGGCATATGCCTTGAGTCAGGCTCATATCCCATTCGATTTGCGCCCATTTATTCGACCAAAACGCCAACATTAATCGCCCATCCTTAATCCATTGCGCCAATAGAGTCACACTCAGTCCATGAAGATGCCATAAATCCATGAACTTTAGGGTCATATTAAGGTATTCTGCTGTCAGTTAATAACCTAAGAGTTAAATTTGATTATGCCGCTTCGATACCTCAGCCTTGCCATCTTAAGTTGTTTCTCGCTCATCGCCTGTAGCAGTGCCCCCATCGATCCTAGTGAACTTGCCGGAAAATTACGGGATAAGTTAACCACAGACATTAAAGCCGATGGCCTTAAACTCTTCAGCTACACAGCGCGGCTGGTCGATGATAAATCTAACATAGGTGATGCAGACCGCCCTTTCCCGCACGATGCCCGCGTACGTAGCATGCAAGATCCCCGTGAACAACGTCGCGCGATGCAAGATCTACAGGACTCATTAGAAGTTTGGGGACGACAAGTCGAATTAGGTTTAACGAAAACCCTTGAAATGACAGGTTATTGCCGCGAAGGTTATATCGAATTGAGTCGGATTATCGAACCCGGGCGAGGCGAAATTCGTGGTGAATGCCAAGAAGGCGCGACCAATGCCGATAAACAGAAATTTGTGAACTATTAGCGAAGGTTTGAGTAACTCAAATTTGTGTGGCTAAGGTCTGAGCATCGAAAAAACGCAAGATTGGATAAGCACTGTTAATCGGCTAAAAATAGCGAAAACAATAATAAGAGAAGCTCAAAAAGGTAAGTATGCGCGTATTGGACAATACGCGCATTCACATCACACTAGACTGATTCAGTCAGTGGCACAGCACGATTTTCTAATAACACAGGGATACCTTCAGTGATCGGATAGGCCAGCTTATCTGCCTTACAAATCAACTGCTGCGTCGTTTTATCGTACTCAAGTTTTCCCTTACACACAGGGCAAGCCACTATATCTAACAATTTTTTATCAAATGCCATGGAAGTTTCCTTGTTTAGCTGCAGCCACCTCGCGAAGACGTGCGAGCAGCTGCTCATCAAATTGTGGGGGTAGCTTGGCATTGACCGCCAAATACCACCAGTTTTCTTGTGCAAAATCGCGACATTTAACCGCATCTTTTTCTGTCATCAACAGCGGCAAGTCTTGGGCTAAATCACGTAATTGGATTTTATCGTAGGCCTGATGATCATCAAAATCCTGGCATAGCGCCAGTTGATAACCTTGGGCGCGCAGCGATTCAAAGAAACGCGCAGGGTTACCAATACCCGCCATCGCAACTAGCGGCTGAGATTTATCGAAACTGTACTCACCGAAGGTCGAATCGCATTTAACGGGCTTCACTTCCGTAGGCGCCAGTTGCATTTCGAACTGCCCTTTTGCTGCTGGGCCGCCATTACTGACGATAAAATCCACGGCATCGAGACGCCACGCGCCTTCACGTAGCGGACCTGCCGGCAACAGCAAGCCATTGCCTAAACCGCGTTGGCCATCAATCACCACCAGCTCAATATCGCGCCCCAGCGCATAGTGCTGCAGCCCATCGTCGCAGATGATAACATCGACACCAAACTCAGCAATAAGCGCATTGGCGGCATCGACGCGTTTGGCGCCAACCACCATGGGCACTTGAGTGCGCGCCACTATCATGGCAGGTTCATCACCGACCTCTACCGCGCTCGCGCCTAAGTTAACCGTTTTAACGCCTTGAATATCAACGCCATAACCACGACTGATCACACCGGGGTGAAACCCATGCTGGCGCAGTAGCTCAATCAGATAAATCACGGTTGGCGTCTTACCGCTGCCACCGACGGTAATATTACCAACAACGATGACAGGCACTGGCATTGCCGTTTGTGGTTTGAATCCGAGGCGAAACAAGGCGCGGCGCACATAAGTGATCACCGCGAATACGCCCGATAAAGGCAACAAGAGCCATCGCAGTGGATGGCCCTGATACCAGATTTTATTCACTAAGGCCTGCATCTAACTACCAAATTGCATTTGGTACAATTTGGCGTACATGCCATCTAATTCCAATAGCGACTGGTGCGTCCCGCGCTCGACGATACGTCCCTGATCCACCACTAGAATTTGATCGGCACTCTCGATAGTCGACAACCTGTGGGCGATCACTACTGAGGTGCGGTTTTGTCTGAGGTTATCTAAGCCTTTTTGAATCGCTTTTTCCGACTCAGTATCTAATGCCGAGGTCGCTTCATCGAGGATCAACACAGGCGCATCACGCAACATAGCGCGCGCAATCGCAATCCGCTGTCTTTGACCACCGGACAATAACACGCCATTTTCACCCACTTGGGTATCAAGGCCTTGGGGCAGCTGATCAATAAACTCCATCGCATAGGCCAAGGTCGCCGCTTCGATAATCTGCTCACGCGTCGCTTCACCGGGATAGGCGTAGGCGATGTTGTTAGCAATCGTATCGTTGAATAAAGTCACCTGCTGCGATACCAAAGCCACTTGATTTCGCAGCGATTTTAGCGAGTAATCGTAGATGCTGACATCATCGAGCAAAATGTCGCCGGATTCGAGCCCCGTATAAAAACGGGTTACTAGACTGGCAATAGTCGACTTACCAGAGCCAGAACGACCGACTAGCGCTAGGGTTTGACCCGGTTTAACTTCAAAATCGACATCTTCCAGCGCTCGACGATCTTGGCTGTCATAGCTAAAACAGACCTTATCGAAACGTAGATGACCCTTAGCGCGCTCGACGGTATAAGTGCCTGTGTCAGACTCAGGCAGCGTATCCAATAATTCAAACACTGTGGTACAAGCTGCAATACCGCGTTGGAATTCAGCGTTCACTCGGGTTAAGTTTTTGATGGGTTGCAACATGGCCATCATAGCGCCAAGAATTGTCGCGAAGGTGCCGGCGGTAAGATCGGCTTTCATGCTGTCTAAGCTTGCCGCATAAAGTACAAACGCTAAGGCGAATGAGCCGATAATCATGATCAACGGCTGACTAATGGCTTGCGCCACAGCTAACTTCATATTTTGATGACGGTTTTGATCGTTCACTTTAGCAAAACGGGTAGCTTCGGTTTCTTGTCCACCAAAAGCCAATACGTTTTTATGGCCCTTAATCATTTGCTCAGTCGTAGCACTTACACCACCCATAGCGGTTTGAATTTGCTTAGAAACCTTACGGAAACGACGACTGACCACAGTAATGACCATGCCCATAATCGGCCCGATCACTAAGATACACAGGGATAACTTCCAAGAGTTATAGAACATCAGTGCCAGCATACCCAATACAGTTACACTGTCGCGGACGATAGAAATCAAAGCGCTACCCGATGCTCGAGCGATTTGCTCAGTATCGAAGGTGACTTTTGAAATCAAGTTACCGGTATTTTCCTTGTCCATGTAACTGACTGGCAGGCTCAGATAATGCTCAAACACTTGCTGACGCATGTCCATGATCAAACGTGCACTCATATATGAAATGCCGTAGGTCGAGACAAAGTTTGCAAAACCGCGCAGTGTAAACATGACGATAACCACAAGCGGCGCCATCATCAGCACATCGTTGTTCGCGTGGAAACCTTCACTGGTTGGCAAGGCTATGCCGTTGGTGACCGCAGCTGGTGCGCCGCCGGAAAAACCCTTATCAATAAAGGGGCCGATGAAAGCGATAAAGGCGGCATCGACGAGACCATAAATAATTAATCCCGCAACTGAAAGCATAAACATGCCTTTCATCTGTTTTATATAGCCCAGTAATCGTTTGAAAACTGTCCACATTTCGTCTTTAGGAGATGTTGTCATTGATAACACTAAATTATGGCAAAGTAGGCATTCTACTCTGGATTAATCAAGTCACCAAATCTAAACAGAGAGTTGTACCAAAATGGCGCTAAATCACCACGATAGGTCTTTACCTCTAACTCAGGCTGCTGAAAAATCACACTAATCTGCCCTTCTGTTCCTGTGGTCAGACTCCTTATCTCTCGTCGCTGATACCGTTCAACCACAGTGGATTTAGGAAAACCATAACGATTAGCAAAACCCGCAGGGAAAAGCACTAACTTAGGGGCTACGGCATCGATAAAGGCCTCAGTCGACGAGGTTTTGCTGCCATGGTGCGGCGCCACCAGCACGTCGCTTTGTAACTCGTTTAAGTCACTTAGATCACCGCTCACACTTAGATCACCGCTCACACTGAGCTCACGGCTTACACTTAATTCAAGACTTAATAATGCCGCTTCGGTTTGTTTTTCAATGTCCCCGGTGAGTAGCAGACTTTGCAAGCCATCATCGATGCGTACCACACAGGAGCCATTATTTCCCGCCAGCACTTGAGGCGGTGAAAGTAAGTTAAAGCTCAACCCTTGCCATTGAATTTGCCTTGGGCGGCAATCTTGGCCGCTAAAGCCTGCCACATCTGTGATCACCCAAGCCTTAGGATAAGCCTCAATCAAGACAGGCGCGCCGCCTGCATGATCGTTATCGCTATGGCTGATAACAATATAGTCAATCTCTTGAATACCTTTGGCTTTTAGGAAAGGTAATATCACTCGCTCCGCATAACTGAAATCATCACCGAAGGCGGCGCCCGTGTCATAGATGACTCCCCTGCCATTTTTTTCAATCACCACGGCTAAACCTTGGCCCACATCGAGTAAATGCATGGCCCATCGATGGGTTTGCACGGGAGACCACAGCGTCATACAAAAAAGTAATACGGGCATAAACAACAAACTCAATAGGCTTAGCCAAGCAATATTGTTTTTATGCTTAGGCACATAGCGCCATAATACACCACCAACGAACGTGCAGACTCCTAAGGCTAATAGGCTGTCAGAGAGTGCTAACCAATGGGCGGGTAAGTGCTGACTGATATCAAGCAACTGCGCATAGGGCGATAAACTCCAATCACTGAGGCGAAGCAGTCCCAACCAAGAGAACCCAAACGTAGTTCCAAGCCACCAGCAGACAAATCCCGCCATTGCTAAGGGGATCACTACAAAGCTAAACCAAGGCACAGCTAAGATGTTCATCCACAGACTGTGTACACTCACGCCGCCAAAGAGTGCCGCTTGCAGTAATCCAAGCCCGAGACTCAAGCGCCATTGGATAGCCCAAAACTGCATCATCCCTGTGCGTAAACGCGCCCCTCGACTCGACGCTGGGGTAAATTCCCTTGGTTGGATTTCTAAGGTGTATAAGATGATGCCTAAGGCACAAAACGACAGCCAAAATCCCGCACTTAAACAAGCGAGCGGATCAAGCAGCAATACAATGAACAGGGCAAATAACAAGCGCTCCCACGCGGTAGAAAATCGCTTTAATAAACTCAACAGCATTAACAGCAGAATCATCACCAGTGCCCGCTGAGTCGAAATACCAAAGCCAGCAAGATAGGCATAAAATGCGGCGCCTATGCCCGCAGCGACTAAAGCAAGGGTGATATTACGTCGACTTTGATGTGGCACTAAGTGACTCAATCCAAACAAAAAGCATGTGTAAATCCATGCTGCGACGACTGAGAGATGCAAGCCGGAGATCGCCACTAAATGACCCGTACCCGTCTGCCGTAGTGCTTGCCAACGTGCTTTTGTGATCAACTGCTTATCACCCATAAGCAAGGCGAGTAAAATATCACCTTGCGGCAAAGAGGCTAATTCAGGCGTCAATGCGCTTATCAGCTCGTTACGCAGTGAAGGTGAAACCTCCAGTAAATGTGCCTCAATCACTCGCCCTTTACCGACAACATGTTGGCTGATTAATTGTTTCTGCTCATTGTAGCCACCTTGATTTAACACGCTAGCAATACGCTTAGGCATCAAGGTAAACTGCCAAACCTGACCGACATCGACTTCCGGCGGATCTTTCCACGTGAGTCGCAATTTTGCATTTGGCCCTAAGATTAAATTTGGTTTAATGACCGATATATCCAAACTTAGCCAGTCGCTGTTTCGACTAACTAGTGATATGATTTCGCCCCTAACCTGTATAGGTTGTTGTAACACTGGAAGATCCTGCCTAGATAATCCTAAGCAAAAACCAGTTAGCCATGCCATTGCAAAGAGTCCACCTGCACAAACAGGGATTTTTCGGTATAAAATTAGCGCCCCAACAACAAGGTAGGGTATGTAACTGACTGGCGGCAGCGAAGGCCACAACATCGCTGATAACAAGATGGCACTAAAGCCAAACATGAATCGATTCATAGTGAATTAAGTTAAGACAGCAATTTCAGCCTATGCCAAAAAAAATAATCAAAAGATTTATGCCTAAGCCTGAAACCTTGCGTGAGCATAAACACTTACGCATGTTTGGACGCTTATTACATAATCCCAATTTGTGGGCGCTAAATCGCAAATCCGCTCCTGGCGCATTCGCAGTGGGATTATTTGTCGCCTGGATCCCTATGCCATTTCAGATGGTAGTGGCTGCGGCTTTTGCCATTCTATTTAACGTTAATATTCCCGTTTCAGTTGCATTAGTCTGGATAACCAATCCCTTAACTATGCCAGTGATGTTTTACGGCGCGTATTTACTCGGCGCTAAGATACTCGGCCATGCGCCGCAAGATTTTGCCTTTGAAGCCAGTTGGCAGTGGATTGAAGCTTCGCTTGCCACCATAGGTCCGGCGTTTTTACTGGGTTGCCTCGTGCTCGGGGTAATTTTTTCCGCAGTGGGTTATTTATTGATTAATAATCTGTGGAAATATTCGATTATGTTTAAGTGGCAAAAACGTAAGAATAAATAACCTCGCCTTTCCCACCGCTTATGCTGATGCAGTTTTAGCCAAAAGCTAATTAACCTTAGTAACAGTATAAGCGGTTCAATATCTTAGCTTATTCTTCATGACCTAATGTGCCCCCAAATCGCTCTTCTTCCACTCGCTTTACATCCTGTCGTTTTAACGTCTGTCGCGCGCTCACTCCTTTCACGCTAGAGATTGTCGTTTCTCATGTTGAGCGCCATCTGTGCAGACTAGATTGCGTCTTAAACAGACGCCGCACCAGGAATACTCATATTGGGATATATACATTCATTTTAATTGCAGCTTAAAATATCCGACAGATTTAGTCAGATACTCAAGAGCCAATTATGTTGAATATTGATGAGCCCGCACATTTACAACCACAAATCGCCTTATTCAGATTAGGCTTTCGGCCTTTTTTCCTGTTTGCGAGTTTATTCAGCGTATTGGCATTAGGGATCTGGGGAGGATTTCTTTCAGGGATCAATCTGTTGCCGCAATCCGTTAATCCACTTTGGTGGCACGGTCACGAAATGATTTTCGGATTTGTCTGCGCCGTCGTCGCTGGCTTTTTATTAACGGCGGTGCAAAACTGGACGGGCCAAGCTGGGATTAAAGGAGTTGGGTTGTTGGGGTTATTCAGTCTGTGGTTATTGCCACGGCTATTATTACTCATGCCGGTAGCGATTCCCTTTACGCTCATCATGTTTATCGACTTACTATTTTTGCCGCTAACGGCGTTAATACTTGCCAAAGCCGTGATCCGCGTTCGTCAATGGCGCAATTTTGTATTCATCCCCATTCTCACCTTGCTCACCCTGATGAATGCACTGAGTTACTACGGCGTACTAACAAATCAATTTGAATGGATAAACATAGGCTTATATGGTGCAGTTGCGTTAATCAGCATCATAGTCGCACTCTTAGGTGGCCGAGTGATCCCTTTTTTCACCGAGCGCGCAACACAATGGCAGCGTCAAACTGCGATTCCAGTGCTCGAATGGCTGAGCTTTATCAGTCTCTTTGGATTAGTCATTAGCTTGATCCTACAAGAGCAAATATTGCTCCGTAGTATGGCAGGGATTGCGAGTATCGTTTTACTGCTGCGCTGGCATCGCTGGGGTTGGCATGCCTGCTGGCGCGTACCTTTGCTCTGGTCGCTGCATCTTAGCTATGTGTGTATCCCAATTGGTTTAGCACTGATTAGCTTGGGTTTCCCCTTATCCGTTGGTATGCACGCGATAACGGTTGGTGGGTTAGCTGGGATGATTTTAGCTATGATGGCGCGGGTTTCGTTAGGCCATACGGGCCGAACACTGCAACCGCCAAGCATAATGAAGTATGCCTTTGGCTTAATCCTGCTTGCGGCAGTGTTTCGAGTATTAGCAGGGATAATCCCGCTATGGTCGGCATCATTACTGCTGGCCGCCATAACATCTTGGGTCATCGCCTTCGGCTGTTTCTGTATCTGCTATGGGCCTATGTTGTGCCAAGCCAGAATTGATGGTCGACCTGGTTAGGACATGTTAATACTGAATTTGGCACTTAAATGTAGATTGAACATATCTGTGAATTAAGTCACACAGCATAACTGCGCTTTTCCCTACAAGCTGATTTTTACTGTTACTATTTAAAAAAACATCAAGTAGGGAATGCCCATGCCATTTTATCACCAATATGGTTCTAAGAGCCTCAAAGCTGTAGAACACTTAGTTCTGTTTATTATTGCCATTGCCACTATCGTCGCGATAGGCCAAGAAATTGTGCATATTGTCTCTGTCCGTATGGTTGCACTAGCGGATTTACTCCTGTTATTTATTTTCCTAGAAGTCTTAGCCATGGTGGCGAACTACTATGAATCAGGTAAGTTACCCGTGCGTATGCCACTGTATATCGCAATTGTGGCCTTAGCTCGTTACCTCATTTTAGATATGAAGAGTATGGAAGATTGGCGTATTGCCGCGATATCACTGTCGACGTTAATTTTAGCGGCAACTGTGATCGTCATTCGTTGGGGTCAATTAAAAATGCCCTATCCGAAAAACCAAGAATACGACAATTAATCAAGCACCTGAGTTGGTGCTATTGAAGACGAATTCAATAGCACCTGCTGTCCTCCTTTTAAAACTATTATCAAAGACCTAGCTTTCACATTGGTATTCTGCCAAAAAGCAATTATGCTAGTTTTACTGAGATCAATAATTTACGGGGCAATTGAGTTATGGGTGACCATACTACTGGTTTTGAAGAAAAACGCACATCACTGCGAGTGGACATGGAAGCGGAGCGTGTCGTCTTACATTGGATTGATGCACAAGGCATAAAGCAAACCGATGAAGGCGTGTGTATCGACTTAGCCAGACGCGGTATTTTATTCGATTATAAACGTCCCTTTGCACTGGGCGAACTCATCGAAGTGACCTTTAATCCCGATTCCACCCAGCAAAATACCGTCAAAGGACAAGTCTGCCGCTGCGCGAAATGCCACGACCAAAGTTACCACATTGCCATGCAATTGCTTTAATTTAACTTAATTTTCGCAGGTTTAATGGGTCTGTTCTACACTCAATGGATTGAACAAGTCATTAAGAGGCGTAACTATGATTTTGCTGGTGGGTGGTGAAAAAGGTGGTAGCGGAAAAAGTTGCCTCGCTCAAAATCTTGCCGTTTATATCAAGCAAAAATTTCAAGCAAACGTCCTTATGGTCGATTGTGATCCCCAGCGCACCACTTCAGATTGGATCCAAGCGAGAAATAATGATCCCAGTCTGCCCAGCATTAACTGCATTCAGCTTTATGGCAAAATTCGTAATGATTTACTCAGCCTCAATGAGCGTTTTGATTACGTGATTGTTGACTGTGGTGGTCAGGATAACTTGGCCATGCGCGCAGCCATGTCGGTAGCCACTTATGTTGTGATCCCCCTCAGACCCAAAAGACGCGATCTTAAAACATTACCCCACATGGAAGACATGCTCAGCACTTGTAAGATGGTGAACCCGAAAATGATCGCCACGATTGTGCTCACCCAATGCCCTGCGCTTCCTACACAATTTAAGCGTATTTTAGAGGCTAAAGATGTGGTGCAATCCTTTGGATTAAGAGTGTTGAACTCCGTCACCTTTTGTCGAAATATTTATGATGACAGTGAAGAAAAAGGCTCCTCTGTGGTCGAAATCGAACCCGATGGAAAAGCCGCCGATGAGATCCGCGCTATAGCGGATGAATTATTTGCTATGCCACCAGAAAATAGCTATGAGCTTAACTGATCTTAAACGTAAGAAACCTAAGCAAATCATCAAGCCGGTTTCTGTCGATGATTTCATTGAAGATGCCAATAACTACGCCTTAGGTAAGGCTAGTTTATTAGCCGCGGCTCAGACTCAAGCGACGGTTAAGGGCTTAGATAAAAAGTCGACTAAGATGTATCGCCACGCCACCTTTACCCTGACAGAAAAAAGTATTGCCCAGCTCGATGACTTATCGAAATCCACCAGCATTGCAAAATCACGCTTGCTGCGTATTTTAATCCATGAGTTTAGCCAACTCACACCCGCGCAGCAGAACCAAATTGCCCATAAACGCCACGACGAAACCTAAGCTTCTAAGCAGATAAAGCCAAACGGTAATATTCGGTTACGCTCAATGTCTTTCTATGAGCAAACGTCTCCACACTCTAAATGATTGTGTATTACGCATCTGCTCTCTTATAACAGTTACGCGATTGCCAAAATATGTATAGCCACAATCTATTAATGCTCACACTTTCTCCCCGCGGCCAGCTCAATGCCTTGGGGCGTTTCATGGAACTTACCTTTCGCTACGAGTAACTGAATTAATGCTTCAGCGCTAAGATCGGCGGCACTACAGGTGTGGTATCGAGCCGCAAAGCCAAACTTTTGTCCCATCTGGGATAGTAATTCAGGCTTTATAATAGCGGCCCCATGCGCTACCATCAGCGCCATAACATCATGACCGTGAACAGAATTGGACATATGTCCTCCTAAAGATGCAATATTATTGTTCTTTATATCCTAACGGTTGAATTTGAACCCTGATCTCGCGCACAGACTTTCTAATTGATACCACTGCGCTGACATCTGTGACGATAATGTGAGCCATTATGTCTTTGATCCTATTATTGACCCAACAGATGTCGCTGTACTTAGTGATAGTATACTTAGTCAGTAAAACGCCGCTGTTTAAACTGTTTGCCGAAACCTCCCCTCGTCTGC
The DNA here is from genome assembly GCF_025370265.1 of Shewanella septentrionalis. Classification (NCBI taxonomy): domain Bacteria; kingdom Pseudomonadati; phylum Pseudomonadota; class Gammaproteobacteria; order Alteromonadales; family Shewanellaceae; genus Shewanella; species Shewanella septentrionalis. Next base: position 71,104 of record NZ_JAMTCC010000015.1, read on the forward strand.
CACATAAGATTTTTATGTATCTGATTTTTTCGAGTTTCTGCATCATGGCCACCTATTTTGGTGAGCAAACATCAGGCGCGATTGCCAACACCCGTGCTATGGGCGCAGTGTTAGGTGGATTACTTGGCGGGCCCGTTACCGGTTTTCTGGTAGGACTAACAGGTGGCCTTCACCGCTACAGTATGGGCGGCTTTACGGAAATAGCCTGCGCCATTTCCACCACCTTAGAAGGCTTATCCGCAGGGATGATAAGCTTCTACTTAAGACGTGCGGGTAAAAGTGAGCTTATCTACAATCCATTACTCGTTTGCCTAGTGACTTTTTATGCCGAAATGATGCAAATGAGCATCATCTTACTGGTCGCCCGCCCCTTCGATGATGCATGGGAGTTAGTGCGTCAAATCGCGCCGCCCATGTTGTTAGTCAATTCAGTGGGAGCGGCACTCTTTATGAGCATGATCCGCGACCAAAAAACCATGTTCGATAAACTCTCCTCCAGTTTTTCAACTAAAGCATTAAAGATAGCCGAACGCAGTGTCGGACTGCTATCAAAAGGATTTAACGAAGAAAGCAGCAGCCGTGTCGCCAAAATCGTCATAGAAGAAACCAATGTGGGCGCAGTAGCCATCACTGACAGGGAAAAACTGTTGGCTTTTATTGGTATAGGTGCCGATCATCATCTGCCTGGTACGCCAATTTCTTCCAAGATCACCTTAGAGGCGATTAATCAAAATAAAGTCATGTTCGCCGATGGCGTTGAAATGCCCTACTCATGTTCTATTTCAAGTAATTGTCGTTTAGGGTCGAGTCTGGTAATCCCGCTGCGCAGTGATACCGAAGTCATTGGCACTATTAAACTCTATGAGCCGAAAAATAAGCTTTTTTTGAATATTAACCGCACCTTAGGTGAAGGTATTGCGCGTCTGTTATCCAACCAAATACTTTATGGCCGGTTTGAACAACAGCAAAATCTGCTGACTCAAGCCGAATTAAAATTACTGCAAGCGCAGGTTAATCCGCACTTTCTGTTCAATGCTCTCAATACCATTAGCGCGATTATCAAGCGCGATCCCGATATGTCTAAGCAGTTGCTGCAGCAGTTATCACAATTTTTACGGATCAATTTAAAGCGAACGACAGGCTTAGTGACACTTGGGGATGAGCTAGATCACATCGCGTCCTATCTCACCATTGAAAAAGCGCGTTTTATTGATAAATTACAAGTCAGTATCGCGATACCTGAATCACTCTACCACTGCAAAGTACCGGCCTTTACCCTGCAGCCGATTATTGAGAATGCCGTAAAGCACGGCACTTCGCACATGATAGAGCAAGGGCAGATCAAAGTGACGGGCAAGCTCGAAAATGATGTGCTGGAATTAGAAGTCACAGACAATGCCGGATTATATCAGCCTGTTGAGGGCTCTGAAGGCCTAGGGATGAACTTAGTGCATAAACGCATTCAAAATATTTTTGGCGAACAATATGGCGTCACTGTGGAATGCGAAGCCGATGAATTGACTCGTGTCACCATAAGATTACCCATAGAAAACCCTGAGATATCCAATATGGACACCCGCACGTGATCACTTGTTTAATTGTCGATGATGAACTGTTTGCTCGTGAAGAATTAGCCGATCTTTTGGGGCAAGAACACGACATTGAAATTGTTGGTCAATGCGCTAATGCCATCGAGGCGTTACAAAGCATAGCCAAAGAAAAACCTCAGTTAATTTTTCTCGATATCCAAATGCCGCGCATTTCGGGCATGGAACTTATCGCTATGCTCGACCCCGATAACATGCCAAAAATTGTGTTTGTTACCGCTTACGACGAATTTGCCGTCAAGGCCTTCGACAACCATGCCTTCGATTATTTGCTTAAACCGATAGATGCCGAGAGACTCAGTAAAACCCTCACTCGGGTGCGTAAAAATCTGACGCCTCAAATCATGGATCCCATTACCCCAAAGCGTCTGGAACATATTCCCTGTTACAGCGGCAATAAACTCAAGGTGATTGCAATCCAAGATGTGGAATATGTGTTCAGTGATTTAAGCGGCATCCATGTGGCCAGTACGAAAGGCAAAGTCCATACCCAATTGACCTTAAAAGTGTTTGAAGAAAAAACTCCACTGGTGCGCTGCCATCGGCAGTATTTGATTTCACCTAAGGCGATTGCCGAAATTGAGCTGTTAGACACGGGCGCCGAAGTCACCACCCATTCGGGGGATAAAGTGCCCGTATCTCGGCGTTATCTTAAGAGCCTTAAACAGCTGTTCGGCTTCCAATAACTCAAGAAAAAGCCATATTAACGGCATGTTTTTAACCATAAGATGGCCAACAACACCCGCCGTTAACATATGATTGCAACCACTCAAGCCCACCTATTACCGCTCACATTGCATTTTCGACCACTCATTGAGATTGCGAAGTTTTATATCAACAACTTGTTTACACTCGCCAGAACTCAAATGGGGAGATAACAAAAATGATGTGGTTCCTACTCTGTGTCGGTCTGCTGATCGGCGGCTACTTTATCTATGGCGCCTTTGTCGAGAAAGTCTTCGGCATTAACGCTAATCGTCAAACACCCGCTTTCGCTCAAACTGATGGCGTCGACTTTGTGCCTATGTCTAAGGGTAAAGTCTATTTAATTCAATTATTAAACATCGCAGGCGTAGGCCCAATCTTTGGTCCTATCTTAGGTGCTCTCTATGGTCCTGCGGCCATGTTGTGGATTGTGGTTGGCTGTATCTTTGCGGGTGCCGTGCATGACTACTTCTCTGGCATGTTGTCAGTGCGCAACGGCGGCCAATCTGTGCCAAACCTTGCGGGTAAATATTTAGGAAAGAGTGCCAAACACTTCATGAACGTGTTTGCTATCGTGCTGTTATTGCTGGTTGGTGTGGTCTTTATCTCTGCGCCTGCAGGTTTACTGGGCAAGCTTACCGGTTGGGACGTCAGTATTTTCGTCGGCATTATCTTCGTCTACTACCTGATCGCAACTGTGGTGCCAGTCGATAAAATTATCGGTCGTCTGTACCCCTTCTTTGGCGCTTTACTGTTCTTCATGTCGTTCGGTCTGGCTTTCGCGATTATCCTATCAAGCGAGCACACCTTACTGCCTAACGTACAAGCGGGCGATTTCTTCCAAAACTTAAATCCAAATGACATGCCACTTTGGCCTGCGCTATTCATCACCATCGCCTGTGGCGCGGTATCAGGTTTCCATGCAACGCAATCACCATTAATGGCACGTTGCGTTGAAAACGAAACCAATGGTCGCTTCGTCTTCTTTGGCGCCATGATTGGCGAAGGCATTATTGCGCTGCTTTGGTGTGCGATTGCATTGTCATACTTCGGCGGTGTTGAAGGCTTAAATGCGGGCATGTCAGGCAACCCTGCCAACGTGGTCTATGAGGCTTCTACTGGTCTGTTAGGCGCTGTCGGTGGCTTTATGGCTATCCTAGGTGTGATTATCCTGCCGATTACTTCAGGTGATACTGCTTTCCGCTCTGCGCGTTTGATTCTGGCTGAATTTTTCAACATGCCACAAATCTCACTGCCAAAACGCTTAGTGTTAGCTCTCCCACTGTTTGTTATCGGCGGTATGTTGACTCAAGTGGATTTTGGTGTCATTTGGCGCTACTTCGGTGTGGCAAACCAAACCACTGCGGTATTAATGCTGTGGACAGCTTCGGCTTACTTGTTACGTCATAACAAACTGCATTGGATTGCGACTATCCCAGCGATGTTTATGACCACTGTGGTCATCACCTTCCTACTGAACTCGTCAACCTTAGGTGCAGGCTTACCTATGACGGTATCAACTATAGCAGGTGTCGTCACCACCTTAGTGATTACAGCGCTGTTGATTGTTAAAACCAAAGGTAAAGGTGAGATTGATTTACCGGTAGAAACTGAGCTTAAAGAAACAGCCAAAGACTCATAAAACAGTCCGAATGACCAAGCTAAAACAGGCGCTTTATTGCGCCTGTTTTGATCATATCACTCCACTAGTAATTGCCATCACAGGTTTACGCTAGCCAGATATTCAGGCTTGACTCGATACCATTGCACCCTGTATCAGGCATACAAAACTGCTATACTCCTGCCATAGCACACTGCAACATGCATAATATGAATCAATCGAATAACCCGCTCCACGGCATTAAACTGGAAACGATCATCACTTACTTAGTCGAGAAATACGGCTGGGAAGAATTAGGTGAGAGAATTAATATCCGATGTTTTACCCACGATCCCAGCATCAAATCCAGTTTACGTTTTTTAAGAAAAACAGAGTGGGCGCGGGATAAAGTCGAATATCTTTATTTAAGAGCCAACAAATTACCCTTACCGCCACCTAAAGCCGAAGTGAGTCAAACCGCTAAGAAGCCTGCGGCAAAAATCACAACTAAAAAAGCGACTCAAACCACGACAGACAAGCCAGCTAAAAGCGGGAAATCCAGCTCAGATGGCAAAGTAAACAGCCATATTTGGGGTAACAATTAATCCTAGACCGCTGCTGCCATAAAGCGTAAACAGCCCTAGAATCAGGGCTGTATTGTTAGAATGAATCAATAACTCATCGATTTTTCACTAACCCACACCTTTAATTTAATTGTGACTAATAGCGTTTACTAAGAGGCTGTGAGCCATGAAGAAGCACTCTTTTTGGCCGAGCGACAAAAAGTGACTTCAGTTTTCAAATTGATGGCCGATAAAAGTGTAGCATCATCCAAATTTGCATGAATGGAGTGTTGAATGAACATTAATGGAATAAACAGTAACGCAACTGGCTCAGGTTTCACCACCGTATCGGGCGCATATATCGCAGCGACACCAGCCGCAACAAAAACACCAACAGCGAATAGTGAGTCCGCTGGCTCACAAGATACCCAAGACACAGTCTCCATTTCTAATGCGGGCCGCGAGGCTTTATCCAACGACTTTGGGGCCCCTTTGAGAGAAAAAGCATTAGCTAAAAAAAATGAAGCTGAAGTAACTCCAAAAGAAGAACCTAAGACATTAATTGATGAACAAATAGACAAAATAAAAGAAAAAATAAAAGAATTACAAGAAATATTATCCAAGCTCAAGGGAGATGACTCAGAAGCTGCAGATCAGCAACGTAAAATGCTGCAAGAACAAATAATGTTACTTAGTGGCCAAATCGCCACCTTGTTGGATAAAAAGATGCAAGATAGTAAAAAGTCAGATTAACTGAAACAGTATTCTACTAAACTAATACAAGACCAACCGACTATCATTAACCCACTTAGATGGGAAAGCTGAACATTAAACGCCAAACATTGAGCCCATCGCCACGACGATAACTGAATCCGATGCGATCAACACTCAATAATCCACCGCCTAACGGCTTAGAAAAGGCAAGGGAGAAGCCTGCCTCATAGCTGCCAGAAACAATAGTATCTTGCTCTATCTCGCTAATAAATCTAAGTTCATTGAAATACCAATAGCCTACGGCAAAGATCCTTGGTTGCACCTGCAGATCCCACCATTGCCAGCGTGGTGCTAACTCTAAATCAACACCTGTTTGTAGTACTGCAAATTGATCCGAAAACTTACCATAGTGCTCACTGTACCCAGCAAAGCGTAATCTCGATACCCACACAGCATCCTGCCCTGCTAAGGTAAAATCATACAAGCTACTGATCCCTGAGGCGATAATAGCAACGTTATCGTTTTTATCGAAATTAGTGCCAAAACCGATATCTAAATACCCTTCCATTCGAGTATTTTCGCTCGCCTGCCAATGATGCTCAAAACCTGGGGTAATGGTCATAGTACCTATCGACGACGGCAACTCACCTTCAGTGATATCTTTGGCTAAATAATCAAAAAAGCCAAAGGAGATAGGTAACCGTAACCAAGTTTGGCTACCGCTATCTTTCTTCAAATCAAAGCTTAACGGAATGCTAACGACGGTGGCATTTTGGTTTGCAGCGCGGTAAACGCCAGTGCCAAGATAACTTCCAAAGGCGTAAACAGAGTTGGGATTACTGCTCGACTCTATCGGATTGCTACCATTGGCATTACTGCTCGGCGCATGACTGATAGAAACAGGAACGACAGGCACGCCAGCATCATTTGCTTGAGACGCAGACGTAAATGTCGCAGATGCGAACGTATTTGCGGGGGATGTACTATTGGCGAAAACGTCAGAAACAATGCTCAGTAACACTAAGCAAATTAACGACAAACATAATGGCAACCGACTGAAAAAATGGCTCAATTGACTTAAACCTTACTCATTTCTGACTCAATCGGTCGACCCATCATAAATACAAAGCTACTTATTTTCATCCATAAAATGATATTCAGACATCATGTGTCCAAGCTCAGTGGATTTGGTCTTTAAGTAGGCTTCGTTGTAACGATTCTTACCAACTTGCAGCGGTACGCGTTCAACCACTTCGATGCCAAATTCCTTCATCGCTTTTACTTTGCGAGGATTATTGGTCATCAAGCGCACATGCTTCACGCCTATCTGTTCTAGCATAGGTTTGATCATGTCATATTTACGCATATCGGCCTCAAAACCTAACTGCTCGTTGGCCTCAACTGTGTTGGCACCTTTATCTTGCAACTCGTAGGCGCGTATTTTATTCAACAAACCAATGCCACGGCCTTCTTGACGCAAATAGAGAATAAAGCCAGTACCCGTTTCCGCAATATTTTGCATGGCAGCTTGTAACTGAAAACCACAGTCACAACGCAAGCTAAATAACGCATCGCCAGTTAAACACTCGGAATGAATACGGCCCAACACAGGTTCATCCGCACTGAGCGTACCGAATGTGAGCGCAACATGCTCTTTGCCTGATTCGGTATCTTCAAAACCATGCATGGCAAACACGCCCCAAGGAGTGGGTAACTTTGACGTCGCGACATATTTTATCGACATACTTAACCTTAACGACAACTCTCATTCCATGAGACGAATAAGATCCCTAGAAACAAACGAGGATTAGGCACTTAGCCAACTAAGCGCAATATTCTAAAGTGTTTTTGAACAATCCAGAAATACTTTAGTGTTTTAATCAACTAAACCAAACATGAATGTCTTTTCGATGGGCAGCACGAAGGAATGGATTAAAACGAAGCAGTGCATAAAGTACAAGGAGCACAAACACGCGATCGACACTCGATCCCGTGCCAGTGACATCCTATCCCACTATCCCACATTAAAATTTTGCGGGCGCGTATCCAGTCACTTCCGTTAGCCCCATTTCACGGCCGATAGCTGTCATTGGGTGGATGACCACAAGCCCTTTGACAGACTTTTTCAGTTTACCCATGTCCGCTTGTTCCGCTTTTGTCAAAGCACGATGGAAAGGCAAACCTTTGATATCTGACCCTTGCTTATTCAATAAGCGGGTTTGTTGGCCTTTTACACTACCAATTTGCTTAGTGACTGCAGCAATTTCACGTTTGAACTGGGCAATAATGACGTCATCGCCTCGTTGTTCAGCCGCAGCAAGTTTACGACGAAATTTATCTAGTTTATCGTTAAGCTGCTGCAGTTCTTGCTTTAAATTCATTCTGTTACCTTAAATTACCTAAGTTAGCCACAGTAAAATCTTAGCCTGATTATGCTAGCGTCTGTGTCAAGGCCTGAGATTATAGCAGCAAGTTACAGATCCTCGTTACCGCTTTTATAACAAACGAATGATCTGATTGCTGCTACCGCGAAATACGAGACTCGGATCGGCAAGACTTTGTTCAAATTTTCCATCCACCAGCACATCAATATAGGCTAGCACGGCGCGCTGTTCATCACTCAACTCATCGAGTACATAACCCGTCCACAGCCAAATATCTTTACCCGCACACTCAGCCTTGACTCGTTTGACGAGCGTCAAAATGGCACTGAGATTGACAGGCAATAATGGATCACCACCTGAGAGCGATAAACCACGGCGCACAATCCGCTTATCATTGAGATCGGCAATAATCCTATCTTCCATAGTCCTATCAAACACATGCCCAGAACGAGGATCCCAAGTGCTTTGATTATAACAACCGCGGCATTGGTGCTCACAGCCAGAAACAAACAAGGTCGCACGGGTACCTGGGCCATTGACCACATCGATAGGATAATATTGATGGTAATTCATTGATGGTCACTCACAGTGCATTTCATCTTTTAACATTGGTACTTATCCCATGGCACCATTTATGCCACGTGATGCCACGGAATAAGTCTAACAGGCAGAATAAAGTAATAATGTTACAAGTGTTTGATCCTACGTTTTACTTCTTCTTGCTTACCATAATTAAAGGGCCGCGCATCAGGGCTGCCTAAGTAACCGCACACACGGCGCGTGACTGACACTCGACTTGGCTCATGGTTGCCACACTTAGGGCAAGTGAATCCTTTGCTAGTACAGCTAAATTCGCCAGTAAAGCCACAGTCATAGCATTCGTCGATTGGCGTGTTCGTGCCATAGTAAGGCACGCGGCTATAGCTATAATCCCAAACGTTTTCAAGCGCTTCGAGATTATGCTGCATGTTGGGGTATTCGCCGTAACAAATAAAGCCGCCGTTCGCAATTGCGGGATATGGCTGTTCAAAATCAATTTTATCGTAGGGATTTACGCTTTTTTCCACATCGAGGTGGAAACTATTAGTGTAATAGCCCTTGTCCGTCACCCCTGTGACTAGGCCAAATTGCTTCGCATCCAGTTTACAAAAACGGCTGCAAAGACTCTCGCTTGGGGTGCTATACAGACTAAAGCCATAACCTGTTTCAGCCTTCCACGCATCCGTGGCGGCTTTAAGATAAGCCACAATAGCGACGGCTTTGTCCCTTAATTGTGCATCGTCAAATACATGGGTTTGGGTGCCATAGAGTGCATTCATGGTTTCATGCAGACCAATGTAACCGAGTGAAATCGATGCGCGACCATTTTTAAAAATTTGAGAGACATCTTCATCGGCGCGCAAACGCACACCACAGGCACCTTCCATATAGAGGATAGGTGCCACGCGGGCTTTAACGCCATTGAGTCGCTCGATACGCGTATCCAGCGCTTTACGGGCTAAGACTAATCTGTCATCTAAAAGACGATAAAACTCCGCCTCATCGCCCTTCGCTTCCAAGGCAATCCGCGGCAAGTTTAAGCTCACTACCCCAAGATTATTGCGCCCTTCATGCACGAGTTCGCCATTTTCCTCATAGGTGCCTAAAAAGCTGCGGCAACCCATTGGGGTTTTAAATGAACCTGTGACTTTCTCGACTTGCTCGTAGTTGAGAATGTCGGGATACATGCGCATAGTCGCGCATTTGAGCACCATCTGTTTGACATCGTAATTGCAATCGCCCGCTTTATGATTAATGCCATCACGAATCGCAAACACTAACTTAGGGAAAACTGCCGTCTTACGGTTTTTACCTAATCCCGCCATCCGTACTTTGAGCATAGATTGCTGAATTAAGCGCGATTCCCACGAGGTGCCTAATCCAAAGCCAAAGGTCACGAACGGTGTTTGACCGTTGGCAGTGTGTAAAGTATTGACCTCATATTCCAAAGATTGAAATGCATCATGACATTCTTTTTCAGTTTGCGCCGTGGCGAAGGCTTTAGCGTCGGTAATCTTCCAATTCAGGGCAATTTGGTAATGTTTGTCGTAGCTCTTAGCGACAAATGGGGCTAACACCTCATCGATACGATTAATAGTTGTGCCGCCATAGATATGGCTCGCCACTTGGGCAATGATCTGTGCGGTCACTGCTGTCGCCGTTGAAATAGACTTTGGGGTTTCAATTTCGGCATTACCCATTTTAAAGCCATGGGTCAACATGCCAGCTAAATCAATCAACATGCAGTTAAACATCGGGAAAAACGGCGAGTAATCTAGGTCGTGGTAATGGATCTCGCCCGCCTCATGGGCAGCGACCACATCCTTAGGCAAGATATGACTCTTGGCATAATGTTTAGCAACTATGCCCGCGAGCAAATCCCGCTGAGTGGGAATAACTTTCGAATCTTTATTGGCATTTTCATTGAGTAAGGCCGCATTGCTTTGCTCGACTAAACCACGGATTTCGAGATTGAGTTTACTGGTCGCTTCACGGCACACATCTCTGTCGTGACGGTATTCGATATACACTCGCGCTAATGATTTATACGGCCCTTCCATCAACAAGTTTTCAACCGCATCCTGCAAATGATGGATATCAACTTCGGTTAAGGTCGCGACACTTTGACTGATACACGCTGCCACTGTCGCTGCATAGTCGCCATCCTCTATTCCAACTGAGTTTGCAGCGGCATTCACTGCATCCCTTATCCTTGTTTCATCAAAAGGTGTGCGGCAACCATCACGCTTAATTACGACTGGCATTGTTCAGTTCCTCTCCATCTCGCCTAAAAATTAACACTACATCTAGTGATTTTAAAAGAATAAAACACAATATGTAGAGCATTAGGCTACAACGACGATGAAGCGTCCATGATCCAGATCATAGTTTTTAGGAAGAAATAAAAGAACAAACCAGAACTGCAGCTAGGTCCAATTATCTGAAAATTGCGCCTTGACCTGCTGATTAAACCCAGCTAGTTGATGCCTGAAATCAGTGATAATCAAGCACCAAAGCTCAAGATTAACGCTTAGAGAGTGCGAGATAACTACTGAGTTGGCCCGATGCCGACTGATGCGAGCCCATAGACGAAGCGAGTTGCATCATAGATTTAAGCCCCTGCCATTGCTGCTTTTGGGTATCCGTTAGTGGTGGCTCGGAGTTTAAATAATCTGTTAACTGGCCAAGGACTTTGGTGGCTTTTTGAGCGAGCACCGGCGACTGAGCATCATCCATATTGGTCAAAACGTTTTTCGCATCGACCAAGGTATTGATAAGGGGGTTGTTCGGTGATTTTTTGGCTAATGATTTGAGCTCATCATCTAAGAAGTCTTGCAGCGACTGCTTGCTCGGGGTGGTTGTGCTCGGAACTGTAATACCGTTTTTTGATAAACGCTCAAGCTGTACGTCCGATAAAATGCCGTCCTTTTGTAAACGTGACACTAATGCGGGAATATCGGCGACACCAAATTTGCCATCGGCAAAAAAATCCTTCGCCATCAACTGAATTTTCTGTGCACGTTGCGCCCGTGGCGACAGCGCTATCTCATCGGCTTTACCAGTGTCGGGTTTAGCGGTATCCGACTGAGTTTTCTTGGTCTCTGTGGTCGCATCAGTTTTAGCCGTACTCGTCTTTTGGCTATTGGCACCATAGGCATCGGCGATGCTGGTACTGCTACGATTAAGATTGAAGGCGTTTAAAATAGAATTCATCGTCAATAATTCGGCGTCTAAGATTCAATGACGGTTTTAAAGCAAAAACTAAGCCAATCAAGTATTAATCTTTGCAGAACCTGAATTATCGGGTAGCGAACAGCACCAGTAGCTTTATCTCTAGGACTGTAAATCTTCAATAAGGGCAAGACATTGCCGCCTCAATAAATCGAGTGCCTCGGCATCCATCTGCACTTTATTCAGCAAAGTTTGCTTCAAGGCTAGGGCTTCATGCTTAATCGCCTCTCCCTGAGCCGTCAGAGTGATCAATTTTTTCCGCTCATCTTCAACGCAGGCCAAACGCGTGATCAAGCCTTTTACCTCTAACCGCTTGACGATTGGCGTTAGGGTTCCCATATCGAGTTTAGTCGCCATTGATAGCTGGGTTTGGCTACAGCCATTTTGACGCCACAGGGTTTGCATCACCAGATATTGAGGGAAAGTTAACTCGTATGCCTCGAGTAAAGGCCGATAAGCGCGCACTAAGGCATTGCTGGCGGAATATAGCGCGAAGCACACATTGTCAGATAAACACAGTGCATCACTTGGCTCGAGGTTCTGTGCCTCTGTGTTATGTGGCCCTGGGTTCTGCGGCTCTGGGTTTTGACTCTGCTCTGTAAATTCAAGCTCTAAGTGAGATAAACAATTTTGCACGTATAAGCGCCTGTCATTCAAACATAGCGCTATCTTATCCGATCCGCTCAATCGCATCTAGTTTGCGCGCAAAGTATTTGCATTGTGTCATGAAGCCACGTACAGTTGGCGCAGTTAGTTTGCGCACAAACAAAAGGTTAATTTTTATGAATAGCACTATTACCCAAACCCGTGAAATCCATTTAGCCAGTCGCCCTGAAGGCATGCCTACCGCAGAGAACTTTGCTTTAGTAAATCAATCCTTATCACCGCTCACCGATGGCAAAGTGTTGATTAAAAACCTGTGGATGTCGGTCGACCCTTATATGCGTGGCCGCATGGTAGATCGTAAGAGTTATGTTCCGCCCTTCGCCTTGAATCAAGCCTTAGAAGGCGGCGCGATTGGTGAAGTTATCGCGTCTAAAAACACTGATTTCCCAGTAGGCACAAAAGTCAGCAGCATGTTAGGTTGGCGCGAACACGCCGTCACCGATGCGGCTGGACTGACCGCTCTGCCGCAAACTGAATTAGACAGCTCACATTTCCTCGGCGTGCTGGGTATGCCCGGCATGACAGCGTGGACGGGACTGACTCGCATCGCAGATTTAAAAGCAGGTGAAACTCTGTTTGTTTCTGCTGCATCAGGCGCAGTTGGCAGTGTTGCTTGCCAGATTGGTAAACTGATGGGGGCTCGCGTAATCGCCTCTGTGGGTTCAGATGAAAAAGCGGCATTGCTGCAAAGCTATGGTGTTGATGCCATCATCAATTACAAAACCTGTGGCAATCTCACCCAAGCGCTCACAAAGGCCGCGCCAGAAGGGATTGATGTGTACTTTGAAAACGTCGGTGGCGAGCACTTAGCCGCAGCGCTGAGCAATATGAAAGATCATGGTCGTATCGCCGTTTGCGGTATGATTTCGCAGTACAACGACACAGCACCAACACCTGGTCCAGACAACTTGGCCCTGATAGTGATGCGTAAACTTAAACTAGAAGGTTTTATCGTATCCGAACATTGGGCGCATTATACTGAGTTTGCCACTAAAATGGCTCAATGGTTAGCTGAAGGTAAAGTCAAAGCTGAACAAACCATTTATCAAGGGCTTGAACAAGCACCTGATGCCTTTATCGGTCTGTTTGAAGGCAAGAATCGCGGTAAAATGTTGGTAAAATTGGCGTAACTCGCCATCAAAGTGACATAAACGCTCTGTTTAGATAACAAGACTCAGCTTTAGATAGTAAACAGTCGGTGTAACGCGAGTTATTCCGACTGTTTCTATTTGATAGTCAATTGTTTATCTTTTAACCTTTAACGGATTAACCCTTCCACATCGCAGCTTCAATCAAATGTGCCACCTTCTCCACAGCGGCCTCGCCTGCGGCAATCGCTTCATCGGCACGGTGAAATTCCATAGTACCAATATTACCGACCTCAGGCACAATACAAATATCTGGCGGATCGCCCATCAAGCGTGCCCGTTTATGTCTTTGCTCTAAAATGCCCATTGATTGTGACATCACGGCAATCATGCCAGGATTCGATTTAGTGCCAAGCGAAAACTTATCGGTAAGATTGCTGACATAATCTCGGCCACGGGCAAACAAATCCATAAATCCGGTTTCTTGTCTTGCAGATGGATCCATTTCAGGTTCCGTTATCTTTTGACTCGTCATGTTCACCGGCAATACTTGAATACGGCCGGAATGATAGCCATATAAATCCACAGCAATCACCAGATCAACGCCCATGGCACGACTAACAGAAACAGGCACTGGATTCACCACAGCACCATCAACGAGCCAGCGGTCGCCCTGTTTTACGGGCGCTAAAATCCCCGGCATGGAACAAGACGCGCGCACAGCTTGACGTAAATCACCTTCCGTAAACCAAATCTCCTGCCCGGAGTACAAGTCGGTCGCCACCGCGGCAAAGGGACGATTGAGGTTCTCAATATTCACATCCCCTATCCGAGCTTGCAGCACATCAAATACCTTATCGCCGCCAATAAGCCCGCCTTTACGCCATCGTATATCCATCAAGCCAAGCACGTCCCAACTGGAGAAACTCCGAACCCATTCTTCTAGCTCAGGTAAATTATCATGGGCGTAAGCGGCTCCGACTAAAGCACCTACTGAACATCCCGCGACTTTATCGGGCTTGATCCCCATGGCGGCAAGGCCATTCAACACGCCTATATGTGCCCAACCTTTCGCAGCGCCACTGCCCAAGGCAATACCCACCGAAGGGGTTGTTCCGTTAGCCATAATCCTTCTCCTGTTACACTACCCGCTACACGATAACGTAAAATCCTTCCAAATCCACTGTCAATTAGTGAAACCAAGACAATTAAGTTCTTGTAACGTCAATGTAAACAAATGCAGGCAACAGAGTGTAAATGACACACTTTGGCGATAAATCCATGTATGAAACAGAGATAATCGCCGATGTGGATAGCTGAGTTAGGGCGATTAAGGCTATAATCTGCCCTTACTAAGATTTAGGGGATATACCTTTGCAATTTACCGATTTTTCTCTGGACCAGCGTCTGCTTCAAAGCATAAAACATATGGGGATCACAGAACCCACCGCCATCCAGGAACAAGCACTGCCTATCGCATTGGCAGGTAAAGATTTAATGGCGTCATCAAAAACAGGCTCAGGTAAAACCTTAGCGTTTTTGTTACCCGCACTGCAAAGAATCATTTCTACCCGCTCACTGTCAAAACGCGATCCTAGAGTATTGATTTTATTACCGACCCGCGAACTAGCACATCAAGTGTATAGTCAGCTTCGCTTGCTTGTCGCCAACACCCAATACAAGGCCATCAGCGTTCTGGGCGGTGAAAACTTTAACGACCAAGCGAAAGCCCTAGCGAAAGAACCGCATTTTATTGTCGCGACGCCAGGCCGTATCGCCGATCATCTAGAGCAAAAACATCTATTCCTAAATGGCTTAGAATTACTCGTGCTCGATGAAGCCGACCGCATGTTAGATTTAGGCTTTGCCCCTCAGTTAAAAGCCATCAACGATGCTGCCGATCATAAACGTCGTCAAACGCTGATGTTTTCTGCCACATTAGATCATGACGAAATCAATGATATCGCGGCAACGCTGTTAAAAAATCCAGCGCACGTAGCGATTGGCGCCGCTCACTCTGAGCATAACGACATTCACCAACGCATCTTCTTATGTGACCACTTAGACCATAAAGAAGCGTTATTGGCTCGTTTGCTGAAAGATGAAACCCATAAGCAAGTGATCATCTTTACCGCGACTCGACCAGATACTGAGCGCTTAGCTGCTAAGTTAACAGCACAAGGTTTTGCAACCGCAGCACTCAGCGGTGATTTAAAGCAAGCCGCACGCAACCAAATCATGGACCAATTTGCCCGTGGTCAACAACAAGTTCTCGTGACGACCGATGTCGCCTCTCGTGGTCTGGATTTGCTTAATGTGTCCTTGGTCGTTAACTTCGACATGCCTAAATTTGCCGAAGAATACGTGCATCGTATCGGCCGTACTGGCCGTGCTGGCGCAAAAGGTGATGCGATATCGCTCGTCGGACCTAAAGATTGGGACAACTTTAAGAAAGTCCAAGTATTCCTTAGAAAGACCTTTGAGATCAGTACGATTCCAGGTCTAGAAGCTAAATTTAGTGGTCTAAAAAGCAAAGCCAAACAGACACCAGCAAAACGTGTTGCTAAAGCCGAGCTTGCTAAAGGTAAGAGCAAAAGAACTAAAGCAGCCACACCTGCGCCTTCACGGGATAAGCGTTTTATCACGGGCGTGGACATTGGCGATGCACCAATGCGTAAAAAGCCTGCTGCGGCGAATTTACTGCAAGACAATGATACAGAAGAAGTTTAGAACAAATTAAAGCATACATGCCGGTGGATTTAACATCAGATTTTATTTCTGATACCCAACACATTGGCTGATCGAATACTGGGAATTGACGCACTAAGCGCATCAGTCTGTCGCCAAGCGAATCAAAAGCGCAGGGTAAACACTGATCCTCACGTCATTTCCAGCTACAATAGCGCTATTATCGATATTTTGAAGGTGTAACATGAGAGTTTGTGGTGTTGAATTAAAAGGTGGCGAAGCCATTATCAGTTTATTGAGCTATGAAGGTGAAACCTTCAATGTGCCAGAATGCCGTAAGGTGTCTTTCACCGTTTCCCAATCTGCTACCACAGAAGCCATTCGTGAGTTTCACTTTGCTTTTCATAAGCTTATGCAAGATTATCGCGTTGATGAAGTTGTCATCATTGAACGTGAACAAAAAGGTAAGTTGGCGGGCTCAGCCACAAGTTTTAAACTTGAAGCAGCGATTCAATTAGGTGAATTACCAGTCAGCTTACTGTCTCCTGTCACTATCAAAGAGCAAAACAAGCGCAATCCACCACAGGTTGATTTTGATAGTTTAGATCTTAAAAAAGTGCAGCAGTTAGCTTTTGAAGCCGCTTACGCCCAGCAAAATCGCCGTATTTTCGGCAAAGTTTAAGTAATGCGATGACTCAGGCTCCGAAGTCATTCGGAGCCAAATTCCCTATGAATCCATTAAAATACTTAAGCGGTTACAGCCCAGATATCCAACAACAGGTACAGCAACATCTTGATGCTGGCACATTACCCAAGCTACTGTTGAAACGTCATCCTGTCATACATAGCGTTCGCAGCGATAAAGCGCTGTACGACTACACCCAAGCGATTAAAAACCAATTTTTACGCCAGTCGTCCCCACTCTCAAAAGTGATCTTTGATGACAAAATTAACATTAGTCATCATGCACTTGGCTTACATTCCTACGTCGCGCGAGTTCAAGGCAATAAAATCAAAGCTAAGAACGAAATTCGCATCTCTTCACGTTTGAAGCGTGTACCGGAACCCTTATTGCGTATGGTCGTTGTACACGAATTAGCCCATTTAAAAGAAAAAGATCACAACAAGGCTTTCTATAATTTGTGTACTCATATGGAGCCGGATTATCACCAGTTTGAATTTGATTTACGCTTATTATTGACCTGTATCGACGCCAACATATCCCCTTATTCCGCAGATAAAGCCGACACTTGACCTTAGTATATTTTTCGCCCACTTGACTGATAATAGTTTTCATTTAGAATATTGAAGTATCTCACGCTGCAGAATTCAGTAACGACAATGACGAAACAGAATATCGATAAACTTTTGAGCAAGTGGTGTAAAAAACAAGCTAAAAAATTACTCAAAACACAGGCGAGATCTGTTTCAAGTTCAGGAAAAGCGATTCCATCCTTATCTCATCTGAACACACTGACTGATAAATCTTTGACGAATAAAAAAGCTCAGCGCAAGCACCTCACCAAATTACTCACGAAGCACATTTCACAACAAGAATTTGCCCATAGCAATAAATCCGCACTCAAGAAACAGTTAAAACTGGCAAAGGCTACGTTTATTGCCGCTAATGATGCAACATTTTCATCGACTATGATTACTCGGCTCACTCCTTTACCCACAGAACACAGCTTTGCATTACGTCCTTTTAAAAAGTCTCCCTGCGGTAGCTGTCCAGCTCTAAAAGGTAAACTGTGTAAGTGTGCATTAAAAGTGATGCAAAGACGCCAAGCAAGCTGATAGACGCTATTTAACGCTAGGTATTTGGTTCTGTTCAGTCCCTAATAAAGCGTGCTAGTTACTTTAAAGGTCATCAGCTGCCAAATTGAGTCTCTTAACAGTCAAAAGAATAACTCGCTATCAGACCCTAACTGAAGCTCACCACATCCGCTCTATTTATCCCCTTCTGTGTATATCGCTATTACTAGCTTCCTTACAACTTGTAAGAATACTTGTGATAGCAGAAAAATATCTACAACAAGAAGAATGATGGAAACAAAAATGCCGATGAAATTTGCATTTCATCGGCATTGGTAAACTCTTCAAGAAAAGCCAGTACTCTCGTTTATTCAGACTTGGCGAAACTTAGTTCTATTAGCCAAGGTTCATCATAGCTTCACGACTCTTCACCATATTGGTAAATGTGCGTAAGTCTTGATTCGCTAACTTGCTAGACATAGGAATATCCGCTTTCAACGGATCAACAGGTTTACCATTGATATGGAATTCATAATGTAAGTGTGGGCCCGTTGAGCGACCAGTATTTCCTGATAAAGCAATAACTTGGCCTCGTGTTACTCGTTGACCTTTACGCACAAGCGACTTAGATAAATGCAGATAACGGGTACGATACTTACCGCCGTGGTCAATCACAATATACTTACCAGCGAACTGGTGATCAGTCACTAAACTAACAACACCATCACCTGGAGCAATCACTTTAGTGCCGATAGGCACTGAAAAGTCGGTTCCGTTATGGGGTGAAATACGGCCAGTAATTGGATGCTTACGATAAGGGTTAAAACGGGAACTCATGCGCGGTTGTTTAGCTAACGGATAACGCTGGAACGCACGTACTAAACTCTGGCCCTTGGCATCGTAATAACTGCCGTCTGTATATTGAAATGCACTAATTTCAGAACGACCAGTTTTAATACTCACGCCTAAAATTTGGCTACTGCCCGTCGCTTCACCTTCAACATATTGATCATTTACCAAAACAGAGAATTTATCGCCAACACGTAAATCACGCGCGAAATTCAATTTTTCTTTGAGTAAATCTTCAATCCGCTGAATGTCTGCCGCAGCTAAACCCATTTTTTGTGCAGAGACGTAAAATGAACCTTTAATGTCGCCAGATATAATACGATTTTGCCAAACACCTTCAACGTTGACTTCTTCAACATTAAAACTGCCATCTTCATAACGCGTAAACACCACTTGGCGAGCGGCGTTAAAATAAAGTTCTAATTTCTGTAATTGGCCTTCGTTATCGAGCCAAAATTGCATTCTGTTACCGGGCAATAAGGTATCGAGAGCCAAAATATTTAAATCAGCTTCTAACACCTTATACATGGTCTGCTGATCAACACCCGCTTTCGAAAATAACCCACTTAAGGTATCACCAGAAACAATTATTCGCTCAAACTGAGGCGCGTTATTAATAAGAGTCGCTTGGACTTGAACTTCAGGTTCAGAAACTTGAGGGAGAATATTTTCAATATCGAGGACAACTGGGATACGCTGAGCAGTAGGCACAACATGACCATTATTCGGCATTAGCATAGCAGCGCCAATCAACAAACCACCCATTAATAGAATGTTTTTTTGGGTCGATGATAAGTTCTGCAAACGGGTTTGCGATAAGTTGATAAAGTTGGGTTTGCCTGTCTGCAACGCTTTTCACCTTTCGTTAACTTTGCGTTTTATTTTTGAACCAGTCCCTATGAGGGAAGCCCGAATTTTTTCCAACTTATCCCAAAAATCCCATTATGACAAATGCTATTTCGTACTTTTACCTGACTATTAACAAGAAACATGCGTCAGTTGGCATTTTCAACTGACTTTGTGGACATTATCCTAATGTTAAACACGCAGGTGTCACAATAAATAACATATATAAAACAGAATGTTATTTATCGTACACAGAGAGAACGAGCGACTAAGGCAAAACTATCGTCATTTCGCTCCCATGTGAGGTTTTATTGATGTCGATGCGCGTATTTATCTGCTCTTTCATCTCAGAAACGTGCGAGATCACCCCGATCATGCGACCCGAAGACTGCAGATCCATCAAGGTTCGAATCGCCAATTCCAATGAATCCTGGTCTAAACTGCCAAAGCCTTCATCGATAAATAAGGTGTCGAGTTTTATCCCTCCCGCATAAGCTTGCACCACATCGGATAGCCCTAACGCCATGGACAAGGCCGCCATAAAACTTTCGCCGCCGCTTAAGGTTGCCACAGGGCGCACTTTTGAGGTGTAGGCATCTTCAACTTCTAACTCGAGCCCAGACGCCTTGTTACCCTTTGCTCTATCTTCCTTACGCAGCAAGCGATAACGTCCCTTACTCATCAGATGCAGCCTATGGCTCGCTTCGAGTAGCACATCGTCGAGCAGTACGCTTAATACAAAACGCTGCAAACTGATCTTATTGCCTGTTTTCCCATTCGCCACATCGGCAAGCGTGCCGATAACCGCATACTCATCCTCTAATGCCTTAGCTTTCGTGTCTGCAATACTCAATTGAGTTTGGGTTTGTGTGAGTAATA
Organism: Shewanella septentrionalis; assembly: GCF_025370265.1. Lineage (NCBI taxonomy): Bacteria > Pseudomonadati > Pseudomonadota > Gammaproteobacteria > Alteromonadales > Shewanellaceae > Shewanella > Shewanella septentrionalis. The sequence goes on from NZ_JAMTCC010000015.1 coordinate 91,219, forward strand.
CGCTGCGAGTGTGAAGCAACTGCCATGCCTGCTCTGCTGAGTGTAATGCTTGCTGCGCCGACTCAAGCTCGGCAGCGAGCTTAATGCTATCGGGCGGCACTTTATCCTTAAGCTTAAGCGCTAACTGTTCACACTGGGCCTTAGTCAAAGCGCTGCGCTGCTGGTAAGCCTCAATCTCGCTGGCTAATGCATGCAGTTTATCTTCATCTAGCATGGCCGCAAATAAGGCCAGTTGGTCGGTAAATCCCGCTGCGACTAATTGCTGATTGAGTTGCTGCTGGGCACGCGTTTGCTGGGCTAATGCCGCCTCAGCGGTATTTTCGGCACCATTCAATGCTGCTTTAGCTGCAACAAAGGTTTGCCCCGTTTGTTGCTGAAGCGCCCTCACCTCAGCAATCTGTTGTTTGATCTGGTTTATCTGTTGCTGGTTTTGCGTGATAGCAGCAGTTAATGCCTCAAGCGTTGAAAGCGCAGGCGGGACGCTTTGTTGCATGTGTGCTAACTGCCCCTGCAATAAATCCACTTTAGATTGCAGCGCACTATCTTGTGTTTGTCCTTGCTCCAGCTTTTGTTGCAGATGCGTTTCCTGCGCGTGCAACAAGACAATTTCTTGCTGTAACTGCTGTAAATCTTGATGAGCTTGCTCAGCTTGTCTGAGTGCGAAAGCGTATTGCGACAAGGTATGCGTATGTTCATCTAACGACATATCAACCGCAGTGCCCAATTGGGCCGCGAGTTCTTGCGCTTGTTGCTGCAAGGTTTCTAATTGAGTCTGTAATCCGCGATATTCCGCTCTGGCTTTGCTCAGGACTTCTTGGGCCGTTGTTTCAGCGTTTTGGGCCAATTGCAGCGCTTCATCGCTTGGGAGCGGCTCTTGGCTCTGTGCTGGCTGCGGATGAGTTTGGCTGCCACAAACAGGGCAAGGTTCATCTTGCTGTAGTTGCCGCGCTAAAATGGCTGCCTGTCCTTGGTGCCAAGTCATTAATAAAGCTTTATGTGCAAATTGTGCTTGCTGATGCTGGGCATTGAGCTGTTGTCCGTGCGCTTTTGCATTGGCAAGTTTTGCCTGTGTCGACGATACCCTTGCCGCCACTTGCTGCCATTGCTGATAAGTCGACAATAACTGCTGTTGCTGCTGGTGCGCCTGTTGCAATGAGAGGCGAGTGTCGCTGTTGGCCTGCAATGGTGGCAAAGCCAATTCCAATTCACGCCGTTTTTGAATGACTGCGGTTAACTCATTTTTACTGTTCTGAAGCTGTGCTTTAGCCCTAACTAACTGCGCTTGCTCTTGCTCGAGAGTTTTATTGAGTCTATCCAGCTCCCTAAGCTGCGGCCCCAGCGCATTCAGTTGCTGTTTGGCTTGTTCCAGTTCCAATAGCGACGCTTCCAATACGGGCAAGTCTTGCGCTTTGAGCTCGGCATCATCAAAGGCTTGCTTGGCCTGAGTCAACGCCGTTTGCGCATGACTAAAGGCGAGATTGGCGGCTTTTGCTTCCTGTTCACGAGCTAAAAACACCTCAACCATAGGCGCTAAACGCTGCGCTTGTTTGGCTAAGTTCAGCTTATGGGTTTGTGCAGCGATACTTTCTTGCTGCGCCTCGAGCGCTGCTGCGGTTTGAGTTAAGGTATCAAACTGCGCAAATTCAGCCAGTAGATGCTGGGCGGCATCGCTGGCTTTAATCACTAATTGCTGCTGTTGTAATGCCTGTTCCTTAGCACTTTGAGCGAGCGCAAGTTCAGGCGTGAGCTTAGCTAATTCACTGCTTAGCTCGTCATCGGATGCTAGGCCAGCACTTTGTAAAATACCATCGCGGCGACTGCGTTGATCTTTCACTAAGCCGCTAATATCGGCAGCCTTATTTTTTAAGGTATCTTCAATCCGGCGATAAATATGCGTTTGAAATAATTGACTAAATATCAGCTCACGCGCTTTAGAGTCCGCCATTAATAATTCGCGAAACTTACCCTGAGGTAATACCATCACTTGGCGAAACTGCTCCACATCGAGCCCAGTCAAAGCTTCAATCTCAGCGGTAGCCTCGGACACTTTGCTGGCAACTAATAAGCTTTCATTGCCATCGGCGTCAATTTTAAAGAGCTGCGCTTCAGGCTTTTGCACTGTCGAGCCGTCACCGCTTTTCTTAACTCTGTCTTGCTCTGGCACCCGGCGAATACGATAGCTGTTACTACCGAGCAGAAAACTGAAAGTGACTTCTGTTAGTAAACTATCGTCGGCCATATCACAGCGCATCTGGCTGCCTTCACGCTCATTACCTGTGGTTTTGCCATAGAGCGCAAAACAAATGCCATCGAGCAAGGTCGTCTTACCCGCGCCTGTAGGCCCGTTGATTAAAAATAATGGATTGGTTCCAAGGGCGGTAAAATCAAGTGTCTGAGTCGATGCAAAGGGGCCGAAGGCTGACATTGAAAGGCTAAGGGGTCTCATGCTTGGCGCTCCTCATTGTGTAGCTTAGTCAGGAGGTCATCCATCACGGCTTGCTGTGCTTGCGTTAAAGATTCACCAGACACTTGAGAGAAAAAGTCACAGAACATATCCATCTCGCCTTTTTTGATATGATCCCGGCTCAAGGCGACTTGCTGCTGCCCCGCCATCAAGCCTGTACGCTCTAAATGCAGCACATTCGGGTAGATCGCCCTGAGTTTGCCCATAGCGTCTAAAATGGCATGTTTATCGAGGAGCCTGACCATAAGGTAATCTTCACGCTTGATATCCGTTTTACCTTGGGCGAGTAAGGTGTCTAACTCCCCTTCTAAGATGCGAACATCACGCAGCGAGGTTAACGGCAATAAACGGATATCAATCGGCGTTTGCGCGCCTAGTTCAACTAAGGTCACCGATTTGTGTTGATGTTGTTCACTAAAGGAATACTTCAAAATCGAGCCTGAGTAGCGCACATGCTCGGCGCCTTTGTATTGCGGTCCGTGCAAATGCCCAAGGGCAACATAATCAAACTCAGTAAAGAGCTTTGGCGATATTTTATCGGCGCCACCAATACTGAGCGGCCGCTCTGATTCTGACTCACTGCCACCATCCAAAAAGCAATGGCTTATCACCACTTTGGGTAAGCCTTGGCTATCGTGCTGGCGCACTTTTTCCAGTAATACATCCATGGCCATTTCGTGGCTCGATGCCTCACACTCAAACACTTGCCGCACTGTTGCTGGTTCAGCGTAAGGCAAGGGATAAAAAACCACATCACCACTTGTGCTCGACAAAGTAATAGGATGAATGTCAGCACTCAAGGGCCCCACAATATATAAGCCACTTGCCGCCATTTGTTTTGCCGCAAACCCTAAGCGCTCGTGGCCATCGTGATTACCGGCAATCATAATCACTTGCAGGCCTAAATCTTGTACTAAACGGTTGAGTACATCATCTAACAGCGCAACCGCGTTTGCTGGCGGAATCGATCTGTCATAAATATCCCCCGCCACAATCACAGCATCCACCTTGTGCTCAGCTGCTAAGGCAATAATTTGCTCGAGCACAAAGGCTTGATCATCCAGTAATGACTGATTGTGTAACTGACGACCTATGTGCCAGTCCGAGGTGTGGATAAATTTCATAATCGCTCTTTTAAAGAAGTGGTAGCGCTAAACCTGAGTATGTACCAGCACATCAATGCAAAAAGAAGGCACACGAGATAAACACTGCACGCATATAAATCGGGTTGAATCGTATTAAATAAAAACATCGCGTTTACATGCACAGAGAAAATTGAGAAGCCTAAAAAGTGCATTGAAATTGACAAGTTATACTATTCAAAAACCTTGAAAGAGTACACCTATTGCAAAGTAGGAGGGATATTTAGATCATCTTTAGAGGATATTCTGAGCGATTTCCACCTCAGCTTCACTTTTAAGCCAAGGAGGGCATCACTCAGATAATATCAATTAACTTAAGCTTACGCGCCAAGATTAACTTATTCACCGCTTAAGGCTAAATTTATTAATAATAAACAATCTATTAGAACAATTGATATTGCGTTGCGAGGAGTTTAAAGCTCATAGCAAGGGACATAGTGACCACTAGCGGCTTGATGATCTTAGTGCCTTTAGTCACAACCAAACGTGACCCCAAAGTCGCACCAATCGCTTGCCCAGCCAGCATGACTAACCCCAATAACCAAATCACTTTGCCACCCAAGGCGAAGAAAATCAGCGAAGCTATATTGGTTGAGAAATTAAGTAGTTTTGCATGGGCAGTCGCCTTCGCCAGACCAAACCCCGCTAACGATACAAACGCCAGTGCAAAAAAGCTTCCCGTACCAGGACCAAAAAAACCATCGTACAATCCCACGCCTAAAGCAGCAGTAAAAGCAAATGCGGTAGGTGTCAGCACTTGATGTTTATCGTCCTCAGAAATCTTTTTCGAAAATAAGAAGTAACAACCAATTGCCAAAATCAAAAATGGCAACATTAATTCCAGCACTTTGGTATCGACGAGTTGAACGAGAATAGTGCCTAATGCCGCGCCGATGAACGCACAGATCAAGGCTAACTTTACGGATTTAAGATCCACGAGTCCTTTACGGACAAAGTACAAGCTCGCAAAAAAACTACCACCACAGGCCTGTAGCTTATTTGTGCCTAAGGCAACCGCAGGCGGCAAGCCTGCCCACATGAGTGCAGGGATCGTCAACAAACCACCACCACCGGCGATAGAGTCGATAAAACCAGCCACCATAGCGACGGCAAAAAGTATCGCTGCGATTTGTAGAGTCAGTTCAAATTCCATAATGATTTATTATTCTTCTGATAAAAAAGGGAGTAATTGCTGAGCATTAGACTGCGTTTGCCAAATAAACGCAAAGGAGTTATTGTCGCCACTGCGTGAGCTAAACTCACGCAAAATCTATAATCCGGTTCGGATTTGCCCAGTTATAGGAGATAAAATGTTGACCGAACTGCCGCCACTCAATTCCCTCCGCGCTTTTGAAGCCGCCGCGCGCTTGCAAAGTATGACACTGGCAAGCAAGGAGTTGCATGTCACCCATGGTGCGGTCAGTAAACAAATCCGAGTATTAGAGGATTATTTGGGTTTTGCGCTTTTTGTACGCCTACATAAAAAAGTCAGTTTAACCGATGAAGCCAAGCGCTATTTACCCCATGTCCAAGCCGCGCTGCAAACCCTGTCAAGTGCAACGAGTGACCTACGTCGTCTGCCATCTAAGCCGCAGACCTTAGCCATCAATGTGCTGCCAAGCTTAACCATTAATTGGCTTATTCCAAGAATGGAGCAGTTTAAATCCCGCCATCCACACCTTTATGTTGATTTGTCGATTGGCGACTTTACCGTGGACTTTAGTCAAGGCCGTTATGATATTGCGATTCGCAGCTGCACAGCCATTCCTAAGGGCGCGAATTATATCAAGCTGATGGATGAAGATTTGTGCTTAGTTTGCGCGCCATCGTTAGCGCCAAAACTGCAAAATATTGAGGATATCAATCACGTCACCTTACTGAAACACACGACAAGACCCGAACTGTGGGAATATTGGGCAGAAAAAGTGGGCTTAACACTCACTCAAGCGCAATCCTTTGGCGTCGAGCATTTCTACATGCTGAGCCAAGCGGCAGCCAGTGGCATGGGTGCAGCACTAATCCCGCGATTTTTTATCGAAGAGCAATTGGCAAACGGTAGTTTAGTCATCCCCTTCGACGCCCCTTTCACTAGCCCTTATCGATATTACTTACTCACGCCCAAGTCCCCTTGCTTGCCGTTAAAAGCCCAAACCTTTATTGACTGGTTATTAGAAGTGTTTGCCCCTTATCGCCATTAAACAATATTTGGAATTTCACCATTCCAGCAAGGTGCAATAACGCTATATGTGCCAAATAAAGCTATGGTGTGCAGCAAATGGGCGCAAAAAAACGGCAATAAAAAACCACCAAGAAGGTGGTTTCTTAGACTCAAAGGTCAAAGCAAATCAGCATCAGTGATTGCAATGAGCACCGTGAACATGCTCATGGTCATCATCTTCCATAAACTCGTCATCACCGTCTTGGTGTTGCATTACGCCCCAACCGTCGGTCATGCCACCGAATTCGGCAGCAAAATCATTCAACATGACTTCTTGCTCAACCAAAGTATCGTAATCAGGTACCATATTGAGGCAAACAATGATTTCCCACTTGCCCAGCTCATCATTCAGATTCAGCTCAAGCTCGCCTTGCAAGTCAGAATTTGTGAGTTCTTCTAACGCCGTTTCGGCATCGCGCTGATCATCAAAAACCAAAAAGAAATCAACATCTAACTCTTTTGTTAAATCGATTCCTGCTTCAGCCATTGCGGCCAGCATTTTACCATTGTCATCATCTGGAAATTGCATATCTTGCTCCACTGTTTCAGGCTTATTCTGCCGCAATGATTTGAACTGATTCACCATTAAAGCTGACGATATCGCCCGCAATAATTTTTTTACGTTTACGAGTTTCAACTTCACCGTTCACAGTGACTTGACCTTCCTCGATAAAATGCTTGGCTTCGCCGCCAGCATTGCTCATGCCCTGCACTTTTAATACTTTGTACAATTCAATGAAATCTTCGCCAGAATGCAAAGCCAATTGATTAATTTGCGCCACTTAATACACGCCTTCTAAAAATAAACCTGCGGCATTATACCAGCACCGCATAAAATCCGCTGAAGATAATTTGGCTAGAGACGTCTTTCATCGGCAAGTAAGCCGAAGACCGATTCATCAAGCCAGTTTTCACCGACTTTGAATTGCTGCCTGAGTAAGCCTTCAATCCTGAAGCCACACTTTTCAAGAACCCGCGCCGATGCATGATTATCTTTGGCGCAATGACCAACAAATTTATGCACATTAAAACTTAAGCAGGCCCAATCTATGACTGCCTTTAAGCTCTCAGTCGCATAACCTTTGCCGTGGCCCTCTGCGGCCAGTAAGTAACCGACTTCGGCACGCTGCTCATCAAGGCTTTGGCAATAAAGGCCTGTTAACCCAACAAATTGCCCTGTATCAACGGTCTCAATCACTAAGGTCAGCCAATCGCCTGAACCGTAAAACCAAGTATCTGAGCGCTGCTGAAACTTACTACGGATCACCTCTTGCGACTCTGGCACTCGCACATAGCGATTAATCTCAGGATCGCTGTGCAACGCATAAAACTGTTCCCAGTCGCTATCTTGTAAGCTCCTGAGTTTCAATCTATCGGTGTAGAGTTCCAGCATAGTGACTCCGTGATGAGCAGATAAACAAAAACGGCAGCAAATGCTGCCGTATTAAAAAGCGGTATCCAATAAGCCGTAAAACTTATGCGCGACTGGTCACTTCGAGTAAATGAAAACCAAATTGCGTTTTAACTGGACCTTGCACTTCGTTTAATGGCGCGCTGAAGACGACTTCATCAAACTCTTTCACCATCATACCAGGACCGAATGAACCCAATTCACCACCTTGGGCACCTGATGGGCAAGAAGAGTGCGCGCGAGCAATTTGAGCAAAATCTGCGCCTTCTAATATTTGCTGTTTCAGCGCTTGACACTGCTCTTCGCTGCTAACTAACAAATGTCTTGCTGTTGCTTGGACCATAGTAAAACTCCTGTGAGGATCATGAGACATTTGCCCCAAATATCATTGATATTCCCATTAAAACATCCGTTTTAACAGGTTTTGAATCAACAGTATAAAAACTTTCTGTTGAATAAAAAAGTCTTAAAATGCCGTCATTCACATCAAAGTCAAATAACGGCATATTACGGGCTAAGCCTGTTTAGACGCGATCCAACGATCGATTTTGTTCTCCATGACCGCCATAGGTAATGAACCTGAGGTGAGGATTTGATCGTGGAACGCTTTTAAATCAAATTTATCACCCAAGGCTTTTTCAGCGCGGGAACGCAGTGCCAGGATCTTCAGCTGGCCGACTTTGTAAGACAAAGCTTGACCAGGGATTGCCATATAGCGCTCCACTTCAGCGACTATGTCACTTTCAGCCATCGGCGAGTTATCTTTCATGTACTGAATCGCTTGTTCACGACTCCAGCCTTTTGAATGAAGACCAGTATCCACCACTAGGCGCATCGCACGCAGCATTTCATCGGAAAGCTTGCCAAAATACTGATAAGGATCAGTAAACAAGCCCATCTCAATACCTAAGTACTCAGCATAAAGTGCCCAACCTTCCTCGAATGCCGTATAACCACTAAAACGCTGGAACTCAGGCACACCAGTTAGCTCTTGCTTGATCGCAATTTGGAAATGATGCCCAGGAGCAGCCTCATGTAAAGATAAGGTCGTCATGCCCCACTTTGGCTGCGCCTTAAGATTATAAGTGTTGATATAGAACACGCCTGGACGACTGCCATCCACCGCTGGCGACTCGTAAGAAGCACCCGCTGCAGATTGCTCTCTGAAACTTTCAACTGGCTTAACCACGTAATCAGCTTTAGGCATCACATTAAAGTAGTTAGGGAGCACTTGATTGATTTTATCTTTCAACACCATATAACCATCAATCAAACCTTGACGGTCGCTGTAGAAATACTGAGGTTCGGATGATAAAGAGGCGAAAAATGCCTTTAAATCGCCCTTAAAACCGACTTGCTCACGTACCTTATCCATCTCAGATAAAATTCGCGCCACTTCACTTAAGCCAATTTGATGAATTTCATCCACAGACATAGTGGTGGTCGTATGTGAGTTCGCCAGATGCTGATACCAAGCTTTGCCGTTAGGCAAACCAGACCAGCCGTCAGTCGCCCGCGACTTAGGTAAGTAGGTTTGCTTAAAGTAATCACGCAAGTTCGTTAACGCTGGCACGATACGCTCGGCTATCATAGCTTGATAACGGGTGGTCAATTCGGCTTTATCTTGCTCAGAAAAACTCTCGGGGAAATGTTGAATGGGTGAGTAAAAAATACTCTGAGTCGCATCAGTCGTTAGCATAGCGTCTAACTGGGGAATAATGCGCTCTACTAACACCCGCGGTAGCACCACTTTACTTTCAATGCCTTGATTCATCCGATTTTCAGCAAGCGCTACCCACTTGATGAAACCATCGACTCTCTGTTCCCAATTACGATAATCTTGAACAGTATTAAAAGGTTGTGCACTCTCGCCACTTCCCAACTGCACCATAGTAATGACAGTACTATAGAACTGGCTTATCGGCATAAAGCGAGATGGGAAAGTTTCATCCACTAACGCCATATCTCGGTCATAGACAAACAGGTCATAACTTAACTGTAGATCCGCGGGCAGTTGTTTTGGATCTATCGCGCGCACCTGGGCTAAATAGTGAGTGTTAAGATCATGGCGAGATTTGAGGTAATCCTCAGTTAAATCACCGCCGAAATCAGCGTTATAGTCATTAACACCAACAAAAGTAGCGTAAATAGGCTCAAGCTTTAGATAATCTTTAAAATAAGCATCCACTAGCGATAAATAGCGCTGCTCTGCTGTTTGTGTTTCGCCCTGCTCAGCAACGGCATTTGATTGACTGTTTTCTTGAACTGCCGTGGCTTCAGGCTTAGAACAACCTTGAAGGGCAAAGATTAACGCTATCGATCCTGCCAATAAACCCAATTTCATTTTATTATTTCTCCTTTTTGGCCCGCTATTGCAGAACTGTTTCTATACTTAGTTCAAGGTCTGCTATCGGAGTTAATCTATGATCTACTCGTTCCGCAACTCAGGTTTCAGGGATCCAGAAACTGGAGTCTATAACCAAACCTATTTCATGGAAGTATTCAACCGAGAATGGCATCGTCATATAAGAGAACACCAAAGCTTGGCACTATTGTATCTGTGCCCTCACATTCATGAAACCGTCAAACAACCCCATTTACTCGAATTCTTTACCAAACAAGTGCAAGAAGCACTATTAAGAGCAACAGATTTGATAGCTAGACTTGATCATAATCACTTCGCACTGGGTTTATTCAACATAGATGAGGAGGGAGCTGAGGTAGTGTTAAAACGAATAGAACAACAAATTTCTGATTTCAATCAAAATTTTGGTAAAAATCATAAACTGACAATCGATTATAAACTTGCCGCCTGCATTTGCTTACCGACGCAAGAAAACAAAATCGAATCGCTCTTCAGCAATGTCAGCCAACTCTCACAAGATCTTGAAAAAAATCATGATCAATCTCAAGCTTTAATCCGCTTACAGTAAATTTTTAACATTAAATTACATCAAATAAAAAGCCCCTTACGGGGCTTTCAAATCTGACACTAAACTGCCAAGCGCTTACAGTGTGATGTTATGCATACGTGCTTTCTCTTTGATATAAGAGATATAGCTTTTTGCACTCTTCTCAGTCTTTTTATCGTTGGCAGCTAATACTGCACGGTTATAAGCTGACTTGTACTGTTTCAAACTTAAATGAGCCAAAGCTAATTCGAAGTTTGCCTCGCCAGGATGATCAATACCCATAGATATGGCTTTTTCAAGCACAGGGATCGCTGCAGTGTATTGTTCATTCAAGTTCAGTAAGCGACCTTGTTTCAAGTAAGTCTTACCATCATTGCTGATAGATGCAGCTTTACCATAATACTCAGCGGCTTGTTTAAACTCTTTTGCATTCTGATAAAAACCAGCCAAAATCTCTAGAGACTTAGCATCCTCAGCGATCAAGCCCGATTTCATATGCTTCTGATAGACTTTAGCGGCTTGATATGGAGCACCTTTCTGTGCCATCAATTGTGCTAAACGAGTAATGTTACCCGCACTATCTAAGAAACCATTTCTATAAGCTAAATCGTAAGTTGCAAGAGACTTGTCATAGTCTTCAACCATCAGATAAAACTGCGCTAATTGAACCCATAATCTGCCATCATCCGGGAATAATGGCACCATGACTTCTAACACGCCAACAGCTTTCTTATACTTCTTTTGATTGAAGTAAGAAGTTAGCTTCATCTGATATAAGCCTTTATCAGGAGTCTCAGCTAATGAAAGACCTTTATCGGCCACTTCAATCACTTTATCCCACTGTTTTAGCTCAGAGTGTGCAATACCAATACGACGATAAATTTGAGAGTCAGCTTTACAAGTAAAATCCATCCACTTGTAATAGTAAGGAATCGCTTCCTTAAATTTCTTCTCTTGTAACAGTAAATCCGCATAAAGACGCATGGTCGCAGCATGATCTGTTCCACCTAAAATATCAGCTTCAACAGCTTGTTTTAGGTACTTGATCGCAGTATCCATTTTGCCTTTCTCGGCATAAAAGTTACCTAGCATGCGTGCAACATAGGCTTTATCGAAATCGTTCTTTGCATTTGCTTCGAGCAAAATAGCAATGGCTTCGTCCAGCTGACCATTGGTATAAGCTTCAAACGACTTCTGAACTTTTTTCGCAGCGCCTTCACCTACAGCTTTAGATTGACGTTTATCGATCTCACACTTTTCAGCTGCTACCGCAGATGAAACAGATAATCCGCCACAAATAGAAAGCAATAATAGAGCTGCGATTTTATTAACATTACGCATCGTTATTTGCCTCCTTTATCTAAGGTAAAGTCCAGCTGAACCGTCTGACCGGGTTGCTTCAGTGGCTTGCCATCAACAATCTTTGGCTTGTACTTCCACTTCTTCAGTGCTCGGATCGCTTCTTTATCAAATAAACGTTTTGGCTCTGCTTGAATAACTTCAACGTCATCGATACCACCGAGTTCGTTGATAGTGAAGCGAAGTTGTACCCAACCTTCTTTACCATCACGAGCCGCAGCAATTGGATACTGTGGTTCGATACGAACGATAGGCGTTGCATCACCATCGCGAGTCATCATATTACCTAATTTAAAACCGGTACTTGCACCACCAGCCTCTACACCACCCATATTGAACGACATTGACGTATCAATATTACTTGATGAATCAGGTGGCGTTGTATCAGGCTTCTGTGGTTGCTCTGGTGGTGGTGGTGGCTTAGGCACTACCCTTGGCTTATTCTGTGCTTTTGAATCCTGTCTATCCATAGTGATTTCAATTACAGGGGTCTCGGCCGATGTTTCGCCGCGCTGTGCGCCGCCACCGACCAAGAACGCCATAAAAGCGAACAGACCAAAAGTCACAGCAGCACCAATAATGATCGATACTAGTGCTCTTAGCATATTAATCGTTCCCCGCAGATACCGAAATTTTATCTATACCAGCTGCTTTCACTTGGTCTAGAACTTTAACAACTAAGCCGTGCATTGCGTCTTTATCAGCCTGAATCAATACAGCTGCTTCAGGAGCTTCAGCCAGCATACGCTCAACGTTTGCTGTTACACGTTCGATATCAACCTGACGGTTTTCCATCATGATCACGCCTGTTTTACTGACGCCGATAAAGATGTTAGCCGAAGGCTTTGAAGTCGCTTGTGAAGCTTTTGGTTTGTTGTAGTCCAAACCAGATGGTTTCACGAATGACGTTGTTACAATGAAGAAGATTAGCATGATGAACACGATGTCGAGCATCGGTGTCATATCAATTTGCGCTTCCTCATCTATACTGGAATGCTTTTTACGTGCCATGTTCAATCTCTCTCTAGTGGTGCGGCATGCTGTCTTTTAGCTTTTCTAAACTGATTTTCATTTTGGCATCGAGGCGAGTACTGAAGAATACTCCCGATAATGCTGCAACCATACCTGCCATCGTAGGCATAGTCGCCATTGAAATACCAGCCGCCATCAAACGAGCATTACTCGTCCCCTGAACTGCCATCACATCGAACACTGAAATCATACCTGTTACGGTACCTAACAAACCTATCATTGGACAAATTGCCACTAAGGTTTTAATAATCAGCATACGTGCATTCAAATCTTGCTTCGCTTGGGACATCCAAGCTTCACGGATGCGGTGTGCATACCAAGAGGTCGTTTCCTCTCTTGCGTCCCATGCAGCTATGATTGCTTTATGTTGCTTTGGTGATATCCAATTAAGATACCAATAACGCTCAAGCATCAATACCCACATTAAGAACAGAACACCCGCTACAAGCCAGAGGACGTCGCCTCCGGAGGCCATGAAGCCCCTGACGGAATCCCAAATGTCCATCAGGTATAGCGTCATTAGTCAGCCCTCTTCTCAGCATGTGCTGCGATAATACCAGCGCTTTGCTCTTCAAGGATCTGAACGATTGACTTACTACGGGCAACAACCACTGCATGCATTAACATTAACGGCAGAGCAGCAACCAGACCTTGAACTGTAGTGATAAGCGCCATAGAAATACCGCCAGCCATCAGTTTTGGATCGCCAGTACCAAATAATTGGATACTTTGGAAGGTTGCAATCATACCCGTCACTGTACCTAACAGACCCATCATAGGTGCGATAGCGGCCAATACTTTGATGATTGAAATACGCGCTTCCAATGCTGGAGTTTCTTTAAGAATCGCTTCATCCAATTTCAACTCTAACGTTTCAACATCAACGTCTTTGTTTTCTTGGTAAACTTTCAAGATACGACCTAAAGCGTTATTGCCAGGCTTATCGACGTTCTTACGTTGGCTATTCACGCGAGCACCAATAATCGTCATAGTGACAAGGCGTTCGATAGAGATTAATAAACCAAGTGCCAACAGAGCAATAATGATGTAACCGATAGTACCACCAGCTTCTAAACGATCTTCAAAGCTAGCTTTGTTGGTGAAGATGTTTAGCAGCACGCCGCGTGCAGGGTCAACATAGAATGGCGCAGTACCCGAAGTGATTTTTTCCCAGTCAGCAACAGCGCTAACTTGGTAACCTTCTGGTTGTTGAGATAACTGCTGAATTAAACCTAACTCAGGGTTATAAACAACGTACTTGCCATCAGCAGTTAAGTTGTAAGCACCAACACGATGGATAGTCGTTGTTTTAACGCTACCGTCGATTCCAGTAACTGAACCTTCAAACTTAACAACCTTGCCAGACTCAGCCATTTCAAACAGCTGTTCTTGCCAAAATTGCTCTAGCTCTTCAATTTTAGGTAATTGTTTACGTGCACCTAAATCAGCGATGAATTTATCACGATTTGGGTATTGAGCACTGATGTTTGAGCTTGCCAGTTTACCAGCGAAATCACCGGCTTCACCTTTAACAACACCAAACATCTCACCCAAGTCACCTTGAGCAGTTTTCAGATCTTCTTCTAACTGAGCAATTTTACGCTCGTTATCTAAGAACGCTTGGTTTAAATCTTTGCCGCGTTGTTTTTCAGCCGCTAAAGCATCTTTCTCGCGCTTTAACAGTGCAGCTTTATCACCACGTTCAGCTTGGAATTCTTGCTCACGTTTACTGTTGATTTTGCCTTCTGCAGCACGTTCAACTTTAACTTGTTGCAATAATTGGTCAATCGACTTAGGCGCATCTGCAGCGCTAGCTATACCAGCAGTTAAAGAGAAACTTGCAGCCAACACAGCTGTAGTAATTAACTTCTTCATTATTGTGCAGTCTCCGCAGCAGGAATTGGTAACGCAAATAGATCTAGAGCACCTTGTTTACGGGCAATGCGGATACCTTTAGTCAGTTCACGCAAATAGCTGTCATCTAACTTATCCCAACCCTTAGATTCTGGGTTGTACATCCAGCCAGTCTTTTGATCTAAACTCTGTGCATAAAGAGCAACACGACCTAAGTTAAAGAAGTCAACCAACACTTCTTTACCATCTAGGTTTAACTTACCTTGGTTAACAGCAACCGCGCTACCATATTCACGCTCGATGCTATAAGCATCAAGGATTAAACGGTATTTTTCGGCTAAAGTCACTTCAGCAGTATTAAGAAGGTTTTTCAGCTCATTAACACGATTAGTACGTACTTCAGAGTTGAAAGGTAAATCTAATTGAACGAATTGTTCTAATGATTCAACCATTTTAAACATTAATGGCACAACACCTTGGCGAAGTTTATCAACACCATTAATGTCGCTTTGTACTGAATCCATTGTCTTTTGTTGATCAGCAACTAAGCTGGCAACGTAATCGTTATATGATTTCAGTGATTCACGCTCATCCGCGACAGAACCATACTCAAAAAGCATGTCTTGTGCTTGATCGAAATACTTATCAACATTCTTTTGCGACGCTGCAGCATCAGCATGGATCATACTATCCGCTTTCTGCACGTCGGTAAGAGGATCTGCAACCACGAAGTTGCTGCTCGCTAATGCCAGCACGCCAACAAGTGCAGTAGCGATTTTTGTTCTATTGCTTACCTTGGACATAGTTCCCAACCAATTTGAAGTGAATAAAAAGGTTTAACTTACCAGCAACAAAACGAGAAGCAAAAAATGCTCGCCGAAAAAATTACTGTAAGTTCGTCTTTCTCTTGTGATTCTTAGTTTTTTCTTCCCTTTCCTACGCCCATACAGGCATAGACCCGCTGGCATCATTTCACAAAATGTTGACCTGTGTCAACATTTCGGCCGACTAAAAACTAGTGTAAAGATGCGCTATGAATAAAAAATTTTACGAAAGGTGTTTTTTTAAACAAAATATCACCGAAAAAGTTAATTTAATTGAGAAACCAAAATAAAATATCGATAAAAAACATTAAATTTCATAATCTTGAGATGAATCACCTTTGATCCAACTGATTTTGTTAATTAACATTTTTCAACATGAAACTAACTCAAGCAGGTAATCTTTACTTACGCCTAGACTTTAGAACAATCCTTTCTACAGAGTATTTTGCAACCTGTACCGGTCTGGATGGCTGATATTACCTATCTGCCACAGCAAAATCATGAAGTCTATTTAAGCTTGCTAACCGATGCCTAGTCACGAAAAATCCTGGGCTATCATGTTGATGATAATTTCAAAAAAGATAGTTGCTAACAGCGTACAAACAAGCACAAAGGCTGCTGCAAGATAAAGATAAACCGCTGATACACCACTCAGATCGAGGAACACAATACTGCTTAAACGCTTATCAAGCGGTTCACAGTCATCATGGCGTGACATGCTCAATGGCAGACGGATAGGACTGCTATCAAAATGCGTTAGCAGAGCGAGTAAATGGCATATTGAATAACACATAAGCTAATAACGCTGCAGGAGGCGTGACAGATGGTGGCAGAAGCTGTCGCCATATATAATCAATGACGGCCCCATTTGGCCTTAAAATACAAAACGCCCGATGATGTTCATCAGGCGTTTTAGGTAGACATAAATGTCAACTTATTTCAGGATGAAACAGAATAAAATCTATTCGCTACATTTAGAACTTCATACTTGCACGAACAAAGAAGTAACGGCCTAACACATCATAAGTGTAAGGGTCAGTGTTAGAATCATTGTTACCAGTATAATAAGGAGGCTCTTTATCAAAGAGGTTGTTAATACCACCTGATAAACGAATATTATTCGTTAAATCATATGAACCTGATAGGTCATGGTAAACAACACTACCTACTGATGGAGCATAACACTTAGACTCTTTACCAATACACGCGAATGAGTCCATGCCATCAATGTAACGAGCTTCGTATGTGAAACTCCAGTCGTCGGCGGTCGCAGTGAGATTGATATTACTCTTAAGTTTCGCATAGGCTCCAGCACCACCCGTGATATAGCCACGGTAGTCGACAGCTACACCATCAGGATCGAACTCTTCATAGTTAGTTAAAATTGAAGTATCCCAACCTACTTTCCAATCAAGTCCTAAGGCATCAAATGCATAGGCCACGTTAATATCGTAACCAGAAGTGTTGGTTGCACCAATGTTCTGTAATCCGTTATCGAACTTGATACGACCGCTGTTATCGATTTGGATATTTGAAGATTGGCACAGTGCAGTGCCTGTATTAATAAGATTGCCCGTTGCATCCAAACATTGGTTTGCAATGTAGTTATTATCAACAGAAGTAATTGTGTTTGAAATCTCAATATCGTAGTAGTCAACTGTCATCGACAGCCCTTCTACGAAGCTTGGAGAATAAACTAAGCCTACAGTTGTAATATCAGCTTCTTCTGGTGTGAGTAATGGGTTACCGCCCACAGTTACTTCAGCTTGGTCTTGCTCTGTAGCAGGATGAACAATTTGTTCAAATGATGGAGATTTACCGCCATATAATTCATCGACAGTTGGAGCGCGGAATGCTGTCGATAAACCACCACGTAACATTAAGTCATCGTATACACGCCAAGTTAAGCCCAGCTTCCATGTTGTATCATCACCAAATGTGCTGTAATCAAAGTAACGCATTGCGGCACTAAGATCTAATTGCTGTACTAAAGGAATGTTACTCAGTAATGGGATGGCTAATTCAGCATAAACTTCATTTACGCTGAAATCTCCACTGGTTGGTTCTACACGAGGATCATTCGCGAGTCCTTGTGCAGTCAAAGAGTCAGGAGTGAACTTTGCAGCCTCTTTACGATTTTCATACCCAGCCGCAAATCCCATCATACCGGCAGGCAATTCAACAATATCGCCCGACAAAGTTGCTGCAACGATATCCAGCTCACTACCGCCACTGTTAACTTCAGTGTAAATAAATGGAGCAATGCTTTCCCCCTGCCATGAAGACTGAAGGAACGGATCAAACGTACCTTCCAGTACCGCAGCGTTGATTGAGCCTAAGTTGTGTAAGTTTGCTAGAGTATCAACAGAATCGTTTCGGCCCTTGTTGTATGATGCATCCCAGCTCCAGCCGTTTTCGAACTCACCTTCAACACCAACAACGATACGAACAGTATCAACAACTTGATTAAAGTCACGGGTACCAGATTCTACCATTCGGCGACCATAAGCTAACTCTTCACCTGGTTTAATCCAAGGTAGTAACTCATCAGTC
This sequence comes from Shewanella septentrionalis, assembly GCF_025370265.1. Lineage (NCBI taxonomy): Bacteria > Pseudomonadati > Pseudomonadota > Gammaproteobacteria > Alteromonadales > Shewanellaceae > Shewanella > Shewanella septentrionalis. The sequence continues at coordinate 108,988 of NZ_JAMTCC010000015.1, forward strand.
ATCCAGCCACCGGCTGAAATAGGGTTATATACCCAAGCATCGTTATTCCAAATTGGCTGAGGCGCCATTTGTTGATTGGACCAACGCTTAGAGTACATAGCTTCGGTAAAGAAGCGAGTGTTTTCAGTCAGCTCATAAGTACCAGCGACAGTTAAATTTAGACGATCCATTGGTGTGAATAAGTAACTGTCTTTTGCGTAATTATAAGCATCATTTGCGGTGACATATTCATGGTAAGTACCGCCAAGGCCACTTAAACTTGCCGTATCGCCCCAAATATGACCGCCTTGAGAATAACCACTACCCCCGCAATACAGGCTAATCTTTCCATTTGCATCCGGTTTAGTTTCAGTTACAGGGCAATCAGAGAATCCGCGGTCAGCTTGGCTAGCTTCACCACGCTTAGTGTATTGAGCACCGAAAACAAGGTTCCCTTTATCAAAGGTATTTCCCAATGTCATATCGATCGTTGTTTCGTCCGCGTCACCTTCAGCAGAGATCCCTGTTTGAACGTTGACTTCAAAGCCCTCAAAGTCTCTCTTAAGAATAACGTTTACCACGCCAGCGATAGCATCAGTACCATAGATAGCGGAAGCCCCATCTTTAAGGACTTCAACGCGTTGAATCATAGAAACAGGAATAGTGTTAAGGTCCACACTTGAAGCTGCTCCCGTACCAGATGCAATCATACGGCGACCGTTAACAAGCACTAAAGTACGGTTAGTACCTAAACCCCTTAAGTTAATACGAGTATTACCACCCGAACCGTTGTTGATACCTGCGTTGGTCATCGCACCACCCGCTGATGTCATTTTTTGTAAAACTTCATCCACTGAAATTGCGCCAGATGAAATGATCGCCGAAGCATCAATTACGCTCACAGGGCTAGCAGTTTCCATATCAGCACGTTTAATACGTGAGCCAGTTACAGCAATACGTTCAACTTTTGCGCCAGCTTCATCGGCTGCAAATGATAAGGGTACGTTTAACGCCGCAGCAGTAATACCACTTATCAACGCAAAACGAACTGACTTAGCTAATAAGCTATTCTTATGCATTGTCTATCTCCCTAGATATTTGTTATTTATTATTTTTTATTCTGTGTACACCTCCACAAAAAATCAGAGACACATACACAGTAGACACAATAAAAACACACGATAAACATAAAATCAACAAATACAACCATTGAGCGACATATTTGAAAAGCAAAAATAAAACACTAACATAAAAACCCTTTAAATACAACAACTTACTATTAAAATGACAAAACACAAATAAAAGCACCACACGAGGTAAGTCTAAGGGGCCACGTCTGGATATTGGTCACAGGTAAATTATTTCTATCCAAACGAAGACTTTAACTCCGCATTAAAAATAGTAAAATCATATATTTATATAAATAAATCAACTGAACTACACCTAAATTTTGTACTACTGAGTTCAGTACTAAAC